>JBKJJG010000151.1:0-6966 GCA_046598155.1 bacterium
GCGACCAGATGGCGGTGCACGTGCCGCTCTCCGCCGCATCGCAGGCCGAGGCTCGCCTGCTGATGCTCTCGGCCCACAACATTCTCTCGCCGGCTTACGGGAAGGCCATCACCAGCCCGACCCGCGACATAGTATTCGGCTGCTACTACCTGACGATGGACGATCCCGCCGACCAGGATAAGCCCGAGAAGGACCTCAAGGCCTTCTCCTCCCCCAACGAGGTAGTCCTTGCGCTTGAGAGTGAAACGCTGGGCCTTCACTCCCGGATCAGGGTCCGCTACCGGGACCCCGAGCCGATCGTCACCACGGCGGGGCGCGTGATCTTCAACGAGGCGATTCCCGAGGAGCTGCGTTTCGTCAACGACGTGTGCGATCGCAAGGTGCTCTCCCAGATCGTGTCGGAGTCCTACAACCGGCTGGGCTCGACGAAGACCGTACACCTTCTCGACGCGCTCAAGGACCTGGGCTTCAAGTACGCCACCCGCAGCGGATCGGGCATCGCAATCTCGGACATCGTAATCCCCGATGCGAAGAAGAAGGTGCTGGCGGAGGCGGACAAGCGCATCGAGGTCATTGAACAGCAGTACCGCCGGGGCCTCATAACCGACGGCGAACGGTACCAGCGGGCGATTGACGTCTGGACGAAGGCCACGGAGGAGATCACGGACGCGATGCTCGAGCAATTCGAGCCGTTCAACCCGCTGTACATGATGGCGCTCTCGGGCGCGCGCGGCAACATTCAGCAGATCCGCCAGCTCGCCGGCATGCGCGGCCTGATGACCGACCCCAGCGGTCGGATCATCGAGTTGCCCATCAAGGCCAACTTCCGCGAGGGGCTGACAGTTCTAGAGTACTTTATCTCGACCCACGGGCAGCGCAAGGGCCTAGCCGACACCGCCATCCGGACCTCCGAGTCGGGGTACCTGACCCGGCGGCTGGTGGACGTGGCCCAGGACGTCATCATCCGCGAGGTGGACTGCAAGACGACCGAGGGCGTGGCCATGACGGCCGTCAAGGAAGGCAGCGACGTCGTCGTGCCGCTGCGCGAGCGGATCGTGGGACGGACCCTGGCCGAGGACGCGGGGGTGCCGCGCCGCAAGCCGGTGCTGGAGGCCGGGGCGGAGGTTGACGAGGAGGCCGCGGAGCGGATTGAGGAGGCGGGGCTGGAGCAGGTGGTGGTTCGCTCGGTGCTGACCTGCAAGAGCCGGCACGGGGTCTGCGCCAAGTGCTACGGCCGCAACCTTGCCACGGGCAAGGCAGTGGAGATCGGCGAGGCCGTTGGGATCATTGCCGCGCAATCCATCGGCGAGCCGGGTACCCAGTTGACGATGCGCACGTTCCACACCGGCGGGATCGCGGGCTTCGACATCACCCAGGGGCTGCCCCGGGTCGAGGAGCTGTTCGAGGCGCGCAAGCCCAAGGGCCAGGCAATAGTAGCCGAGACCGCGGGGACCGTTGCGGTCAGCGAGTCCCGTGGGGTGCGGCGCCTGACCATCTCTGGCAAGAACGACGAGCGGTCCTACGCCGTGCCGTTTGGCGTTCGTCTGCGGAAGGCCGGCGGCGATCACGTGGAGCCGGGCGACCAGCTCACCGAGGGTTCGGCCAACCCGCACGACATACTCCGCATCAAGGGGCTCCAGGATCTGCAGGGCTACCTGGTTCAGGAGATCCAGTCCGTATACCGGTCGCAGGGCGTGGACATCAACGATAAGCACATTGAGATCATCACCCGTCAGATGCTGCGCAAGGTGAAGGTTGACGAGGAGGGGAACACGGAGTTCCTGCCCGGCGAGCTGGTGGACCGGTTCGCCTTCGCGGAGGAGAACGTCCGCGTGATGGCCACCGGCGGAGAGCCGGCCAAGGCCCGACCATCGCTGCTTGGGATCACCAAGGCGTCGCTGGCGACCGAGAGCTTCCTGAGCGCCGCCTCGTTCCAGGAGACGGCACGCGTGCTGACCGACGCCGCGACGCGCGGCAAGGTAGATCCGCTGATAGGGTTGAAGGAGAACGTCATCATCGGCAAGCTCATCCCGGCCGGCACGGGCATGGCCCGGTACCGCCAGCTCAAGGTGCACGCGGAGCTCTAGGCCGTGTTGACACCCCTGGGGGCCGGTGCTAGAATCGGCTGGCGCGCATGACCGCGGTTGGCGCACTTGCACGGCTTCGTGGCGCGCCGGCCCGTGCGGTCGGCGCGCATCAAACGGTGAAGGCGATCACACGCGGGGCGGCGGTGGAGGTTTTCATCGCTTCCGACGCGGAGCCGAAGGTGGTCGCGCCGGTTGTGCGCGCGGCAGCCGAGCGGGGGGTCGTCGTCGTCGAGGTGGAATCAATGACCGCCCTGGGGCGGGCCTGCGGGATTGCCGTGGGCGCCACTGCTGCGGCGGTTCTGGTTGTCAGTCCGGATCCTGTGTAGTGCCGGGTACGGTCCGGCCGGTGCGGTTACGGCCGGAATTAATCGGGGCTCCTCTGGTCGTTGCGCTCCCTCGATCCTCCAGAGCCCTCTGGTTGCGCCGCAGGGTACTGCCGGCCTCGCCCGGTTGGGCGGGGCTCCAACGATGGCGTATCTCGTATGGCGCAGCGTCAACTGAAGACAGACTAGCACTGCGATAACCCGGCCGCCGCCCGCGGGTGGTAACGGTCGAGGCATCGCGCCCCGCGCACGGGCTTCTTCCCGGAGGTCGTTGGGGTATGCTGTGTGATGCGGGTGAAGGAGGAGAAGCATGCCGACCGTGAGTCAGCTAATCCGGCTTGGGCGCCACCAGATTCGGGAGAAGAGCAAATCGCCGGCGCTGGGCGAGTGCCCGCAGAAGCGCGGCGTGTGCATTCAGGTGAAGACGACGACGCCCAAGAAGCCGAACTCCGCCCTGCGCAAGATCGCCCGCATCCGGCTGACCAACGGCATGGAGGTGACCGCCTACATCCCGGGGATCGGCCACAACCTACAAGAGCACTCGGTGGTGCTGATCCGTGGCGGCCGCGTCAAGGACCTCCCGGGCATCCGGTACCACATAGTGAGGGGAACGCTGGACTCGGCCGGGGTGGCCAACCGCATGCGCAGCCGCTCCAAGTACGGGGCCAAGCGGCCCAAGAAGTAGACCGGAGGGAACTGGGATGCCGAGGAAGGGAAGCGTCGCACGGCTCGAGATCGGTCCGGATCCGGTCTTCGAGAACGTGGCCGTACATCGGCTGATCAACAAGGTAATGACGCGGGGCAAGAAAGGCCTGGCCGCGCGCGCCGTATACCGCGCGTTCGAGGTCGTCCGCGAGAAGAGCGGGCAGGATCCGGTGAAGGTGTTCGACAAGGCGTTGGGCAACGTGATGCCGCTGCTCGAAGTTCGTCCTCGCCGCGTCGGCGGCGCGACCTACCAGGTGCCAATTGAGGTGCGGACTGAGCGCCGCTTCTCGCTTGGGCTTCGCTGGTTGGTCGGGTATTCGCGCGCGCGCAAGGACCGCCGGACCATCGCCGACAGGTTGGCCGCCGAGATCCTCGATGCAGCGGCCGGACAGGGCGCGTCGGTGAAGAAGCGGGAAGACATACACAAGATGGCAGAGGCCAACAAGGCCTTTGCCCACTATCGATGGTAACTGCGGTTTCGCCGCGGGCGGGAGTGGGAACGGTGGACATGGCCGCGCTCGCAACAATTCGGAACATTGGCATCGTCGCCCACATTGACGCTGGGAAGACCACAACTACCGAGCGCATCCTGTTCTACACGGGTCGGGTGCACCGGCTGGGCGAGGTGGACGAGGGCTCCGCTACCATGGATTGGATGATCCAGGAGCGGGAGCGCGGCATCACCATTACCTCCGCGGCCACCACCTGCGATTGGCGAGACCACCGGATCAACATTATTGACACTCCTGGCCACGTTGACTTCACCATGGAGGTCGAGCGCTCGATGCGCGTGCTGGACGGCGCCGTCGTGCTGCTTTCCGCGGTGGAGGGCGTGCAGCCGCAGTCGGAGACCGTCTGGCGCCAGGCGGACCGCTACCGGGTCCCCCGGATCATCTACATCAACAAGATGGACCGGACTGGGGCCGATTTTCTCCGGACGGTTGAGATGATCCGCGAGCGGCTGGGGGCCGTGCCGGTGCCAGTGCAACTCCCGATCGGCGCCGAGGATGGCTTCCAGGGAGTGGTTGACCTCATCCGCATGAAGTCCACGATCTATCTGGACGACCTGGGCACGCGATCCGACGAGACCGACATCCCCGAGGGGCCGCGTGAGCAGGCTGAGCAATTCCGTGAGCGGCTGATTGAGGTCGCGGCCGACCTGGACGACGCCATCGCGACGAAGTACCTTGATGGTGCGCCGATCGGCGAGGAGGAGCTGCGCGCTGCCCTCCGGCGGGGCACGATCGCGGCCCGCATCATTCCCGTGCTGTGCGGCAGCTCGTTCCGAAACAAGGGAGTGCAGCCGCTGCTGGACTCCGTAATTGACTACCTGCCGTCGCCCCTGGACATGCCCCCGGTGACGGGGATGGACATCAAGGCCGGAGGAGCGACCCAGCGATCGGCCGATCCCTCCGGGCCGCTGGCGGCGCTGGCGTTCAAGATCATCTCCGATCCCTACGTGGGCAAGCTCACCTACTTCCGGGTGTACTCGGGGACGCTTCGCGCCGGATCGTACGTGTTCAACGCGAACAAGGCCCAGAAGGAACGGGTCTCCCGCATTTTACAGATGCACGCGAACCACCGCGAGGACATTGCCGAGGTGTCGGCGGGCAACGTGGTCGCGGCGGTAGGTCTGCGGATCACCGCTACGGGCGACACGCTGTGCGATGAGGCGGCTCCGCTGGTGCTGGAGTCCATGCACTTTCCCGACCCGGTCATTTCCGTGGCGGTGGAGCCCAGGACAAGGGCCGACGAGGAGAAGCTCTCGGCTTCGCTGGCGCGCCTTACGGAGGAGGATCCGACCTTCCGCGTGCGCTTCGATTCCGAGACCGGGCAGACCATCATCTCTGGCATGGGCGAGCTGCATTTAGAGATCATCGTGGATCGCCTGCTGCGCGAGTTCAAGGTAGAGGCCAACGTGGGCCGGCCGCAGGTCGCGTACAAGGAGACCATCCGGCAGGCGGCGAGGGGCGTGGGCCGGTACGTGCGGCAGACCGGCGGCCGCGGGCAGTACGGCCACGCGGTCGTGGAGTTGGAGCCGCTGGGACGCGGCGGCGGCTTTGAGTTCGTTGACAAGATCACCGGCGGCGACATCCCCCGGGAGTTTATCCGCCCGGTGGGGGTTGGGATTCGTGAAGCCGCCGAGGGCGGCGTGCTGGCCGGCTACCCGGTCATTGATTTCCGCGCCACCCTGGTGGACGGCTCGTTCCACGAGGTGGACTCGAGTGAGATGGCCTTCAAGATCGCCGGTTCGCTCGCTTTCAAGGAGGCGGCCTCCCGCGCCAAGCCGGTGCTCCTGGAGCCCATGATGCGGATCGAGACAGTGACGCCCGAGGTATACACGGGCGACGTCATCGGAGACCTTAACTCCCGGCGCGGGCGCATAGAGGGCATGGAGGCTCAGGGGCCGCTGCGGGTCGTCCGGGCGATTATCCCGCTGGCGGAGATGTTCGGGTACGCGACGACGCTGCGCTCGGCCAGCCAGGGACGCGCCACGTACTCGATGGAGCCCTCGCACTACGAGGAGGTCCCCAGTAGCGTTGCCGACGCGGTCCGCGCCCGTTCAGGCGTGGGCGCGCGGGCGTAGGCCTGCGAGCACATCTGGGAGAGAGCGGACGAAGGGAGCCACCGACGATGGCGAAGCAGAAGTTTGAGCGGACGAAGCCGCACGTAAACATAGGGACGATAGGGCACGTAGATCACGGAAAGACAACGCTGACGGCGGCGGTGACGCATGCGTTGGCGGTGGCGGGTAAGACGAAGGCGATGGGATTTTACGAGATAGACAACGCACCGGAGGAGAAGGAGCGGGGGATCACGATCGCGATCAGCCACGTAGAGTACGAGACAGTGGCGCGGCACTACGCGCACATAGACTGTCCGGGGCACGCTGACTACATCAAGAACATGATCACTGGGGCGGCGCAGATGGACGGTGCGATCCTGGTGGTGTCGGCTGCGGACGGGCCGATGCCGCAGACGCGGGAGCACATCTTGCTGGCGCGGCAGGTGAACGTACCGTACGTGGTGGTGTTCTTGAACAAGGTAGACATGGTGGACGATCCCGAGCTGCTGGAGCTGGTGGAGTTAGAGGTGAGGGAACTGCTGAGCGCCTACCAGTATCCGGGGGACGAACTGCCGATGGTGCGGGGGTCGGCGCTGCGGGCGCTGGAGGCGCTGCAGGGGAACCCGAAGCTAGCGCGAGGGGAGAACGAGTGGGTAGACGGGATCTGGGCGTTGATGGACGCGGTGGACCAGTCCATACCGACGCCGCAGCGCGAGGTAGAGAAGCCGTTTCTGATGGCGGTAGAGGACATCTTCACGATCACGGGTCGAGGAACGGTAGCGACGGGTCGAGTGGAGCGTGGGAAGCTTAGTGTAGGAGAGGAAGTGGAGATAGTAGGGTTGCGGCCTGAGTCGCGGCGGACGGTGGTAACGGGGCTGGAGATGTTCCGGAAGTCGCTGGACGAGACGCTGGCAGGGGACAACGTAGGCGTGTTGCTGCGAGGGGTGGAGAAGGACGAGGTAGAGCGGGGGATGGTGCTGGCGAAGCCGGGGTCGATCAAGCCGCACACGGACTTTCAGGCGGAAGTATACGTACTGGCGAAAGAGGAGGGGGGACGGCACACGCCGTTCTTCACGGGATACCGGCCGCAGTTCTACTTCCGGACGACGGACGTAACCGGAGACATAGTGCTGCCCGAAGGGGTAGAGATGGTGATGCCGGGCGACAACATCACGATGGGGGTGAAGCTAATCACCCCGGTGGCGCTGGAGGAGGGCCTGCGGTTTGCGATCCGGGAAGGCGGGCGGACGGTGGGCGCCGGCGTCGTTGTGAAGGTGGAGGCGTA
>JBKJJG010000193.1:0-2078 GCA_046598155.1 bacterium
CTGGTGTTCGGGGTGCCGCGGATCTGGGAGAAGATCTTCTCGGTGGTTACGCTGCGGATCAAGGAGAACGACATCTTCAAGCGGGCGGCATACTGGGCCGCGATCGGGCTCTCGTACCGGGCGGCGCGGCGGCGCTTCGCCCGCAGGCCCGTTCCCGCGTGGCTGAATGCGGCCGCCCGGCTGGGCGACCGGCTGGTACTGCGGCCGCTGCGGCACCGCCTGGGCCTGGAGCGGGTCCGGATCGCGTACTCGGCCGGCGCGCCGATCTCGCCGGACCTGCTGCTGTACTTCTGGGCGCTGGGCGTGCCCATGCGCGAGATCTACGGTCAAACCGAGGACTCGGGACCGACCTCGATGCACCAGGGCAAGGCCGTCAAGCTCGGTACCGTCGGCCACCCGATCCCCGGCGTCGAGGTGCGGATCGCCGAGGACGGCGAGATCCTGGTGCGCGGTCCCAACGTCTTCCCCGGCTACTTCCGCGATCCCGAGGCCACTGCCGCAACCCTGAAGGACGGCTGGCTCTACTCGGGCGACATCGGCGAGTTCGACGAGGAAGGGTACCTGCGCATCACCGACCGCAAGAAGGACCTGTTCGTCACCTCGGCTGGCAAGAACATAGCCCCGCAGTACATCGAGAACAAGCTCAAGGCGAGCCCGTACGTTAACGACGCGGTCGCGATCGGCGACCGCCAGCGCTACATCGTGGCCCTGATAGTGATTGACGAGGAGAACGTCACCAAGTGGGCACAGGATCGCCGCCTGCCGTTTACGACCTACAGCGACCTGGCCGCCAACCCCGACGTGCGCGCGCTCATCGAGGGCGAGGTCGCCGAGGTCAACAAGACGCTCTCCTCGCCCGAGCAGGTCCGGCGCTTCGCCATCCTCCCGAAGCGGATGTACGCCGAGGAGGGCGACGTGACGCCGACGCTCAAGGTGAAGCGGAAGACGATCATGGAGAAGTACAAGGACGTGATCGCGGAGCTGTATAGGGGGTAGAAGGTGAGAGACGGCAAGCAGTGCTCAGCGGTGCAGTGGTAGAAGTCCTCGGCCCCCAGTTGTCTATGCTCTCACCCGCCATTCCCGCGTGGCAGATCGTCGTCAGGACGGTCCTGATCTATCTCGCCGTTCTCGCTGGCCTGCGCCTCATGGGCAAGCGCGAGCTCGGGCAGATGACCGTGTTCGACCTCGTCGTTGTTCTGCTCATCGCCAACGCCGTGCAGAACGCCATGGTGGGTCCGGATGTGTCACTGACCGGCGGCGTGATCGCGGCGTTGACGCTGCTGGCGATCAACTGGGTCGTCGCCAGGCTGCGCCTGCGCGGCGCGTTCTGGGGCCGCCTTCTGGAAGGCACCCCCACGGTGCTCGTCGCCAACGGTGAGTTCGTTGATTCCCATCTGCGGAAAGAGGGCGTCGAGCGGGCCGAGCTCGAGATGGTCATGCGCGAGCACGGCGTCGAGTCGGTCAACGATGTCCGGCTCGCCGTGCTCGAGGTGGACGGTTCGATCAGCATCGTGCCTCAGCAGTCACATGTGGTCCGCACCCGCAAGCACTTCCGGCAGCTCAAGCACCACTGATCATGACGCGCGCCCGTTCAAGCAGAGTCTCGCCCGCTCCCCTCCCCGGATTCAGTCGGCGGCGCCGAAGAGGCGCCAGTACGGAATAGCCCAAACCAGAGGCCCGAGAGGGACGACCTCCCGGCCACGGGTCACGATCAACCCCAGGCGCTGCGCGTCCTTCCGGAGTCCAGGCACGCGCACTTCATTCAGGAAGCGCGCCACGGATCGGGCGTTTGTGGGGTGCGCGCGCTGCCCTGATTTCGCCTCGATCGCCAGGAGCCGGTGGCCCGAGTGGACGATGATGTCCACCTCCTGACCTCCGCTCGTTCGATGGAAGGAGCCCACGAGGGTGAAGAGCGACGGGGCTATTCTATCAGGATGGATGCAAGATTGCAGAGCAGAATTGCACCGTCAATGTAACGCCCGTTGGTGTCGTCTGTATGAGATCTCTGCGGATAGTATCATGCCGCCCTAGCCGCTCTGGGAGTACAGCGTGACCGCTTAGGCTGCTAGGGCGGCATG
>JBKJJG010000246.1:0-2028 GCA_046598155.1 bacterium
GTGATCGCGTTCAGGCGCGCGCGCGCAGCAGGGTCGCTGAAAACGAGCGCCGCCAGTGCCTTGCGGTCCAGCGTGCCCTCAGCGGCCACCACCGAAGCACCGAAGGCCTCGGCGATCTCGCGGAGGGTCTCGGTACCTGGCGCGACCACCTCGCGCGCGATCGCATCCGCGTCAATCACTTGCGCGCCCAGTTCGTGGAGAAACCGCGCCACCAGGCTCTTGCCGCTGGCGATCCCTCCGGTGAGCCCGATCACCCTCACGGCGCCGCTGCTCCCTGCGAGACCGGGTTCATCTCGTCCCAGTTAGGACCGGCCTTGGCCTCGGCAACCAGAGGCACCGACAACGGGTACGCCGCCTCCATCACGGCGCGGACCTGCTCCGCAACCCGCACCGAGACTGGCTCGGGCACCTCAAACAGCAGCTCATCGTGGATCTGCAGCGTCATGCGCGCGCCGGGGAACGCCGGCAGCACCTGCCGGACGATCCCCAGCATCGCGAGCTTGATGATGTCGGCGCTGGACCCCTGGATTGGCGTGTTGATCGCCACCCGCTCGGCGGCCTCGCGCACGGCGCGGTTGCGGCTCTGCAGGTCGGGTAGGTACCGCCGGCGGTTCAGCACCGTGGTAACGAAACCGTCCCGGCGGGCCTCCTCCACGATGCGCAGCATGTACTCCCGCACCTTGGGGAACCGGGCGTAGTAGAGACCAATGAAGCTGCGTGCCTCCTCGCGGGGGATGCTGAGCTGGCTGGCCAGGCCGTGCTCGCTCATGCCGTAGGCGACGCCGAACACGATCGCCTTGGCGCGGCGCCGCAGCTCGGAGGTAACCGCGCCGCGCGCGACGCCGAAGACGTCGGCCGCCGTGACCGCGTGGATGTCCTCGCCCCGCTCGAAGGCGTCCATCAGGCCCGGATCGCTGGTGATGTGCGCCAGAACCCGCAGATCAATCTGCGAATAGTCCACGCTGAGGAGCAGCGACCCGGGGGGCGCGATTATCGCGCGGCGTATCCTGCGGCCCTCCTCGGTGCGGATCGGCAGGTTCTGTAGATTGGGCTGCTCGGTGATCACGCGGCCGGTGGCGGCCAGCGTCTGATTGAACGTGGTGTGCACCCGTCCGGTCCTCGGATCGGCCAGGCGGGGCAGAACGTCCACGTAGGTTGACTTCAGCTTGCTCAACTCGCGGTGCGTCAAGATCTTCGCCACGACCTCGTGCCGCGGCGCCAGGCTTTCCAGCACCTCGGCATCGGTCGAATAACCGGTCTTGGTCCGCTTCATCGGTGGGAGCTGGAGCTTCTCAAAGAGCACGAACGCAAGTTGCTTGGGGGAGCCAAGGTTGAACTCTGTGCCCGCCTGGGCGTAGATCTCGGCGGCCAGCGCGTTCAGCCGGACGGACAGCTCCTCCCCAAGCGCGGCCAGGTACGGAAGGTCAGCGGCAACGCCGTCCTTCTCCATCGCCGCCAGCACCGCGGCCAGCGGTACCTCGACGTCGTGGAACAGACCGTCCACGCCCCGTTCGCGCATGCGCTCATCGAGCGCGGGTCGCAGCCGCAGCAGGGCGGCAGCGGCCCCAGCGACCGAGACACCTGCCCCGGGATCGAGGACGAGGTCGGAGCCGGCGTCAGGGTAGGGCCCTGGCAGGTCCTCCCCCAGGAACTCCCGGGCCGCGGTGGCCAGCGTGTGTGTCCGCTTGCCCGGGTTGATCAGATACGACGCTATGGCGACATCGAAGTCAAAACCCGCCGGCACCACGCCTTCACGGCCGAGCGCGAGCAGGTCGGCCTTCACGTCGGCGCTCACCTTGAGGATCGCCGGATCCTCCAGGACGGCGCGCATGGGCTCCGGGATGCCGCCGTCCAGCGGCAGCCAGGCCGTGCGGCCAGGGGCTGCGATGCCCACCGCCCGCAGTTGGGCCACGAGCGGATGCCCAGCACCCCGCAGGAACGCCACGCCGATCTCTCCGGCGGAGCGCGCCCATGCCGCGATCTCGTCGGGTGTCGCGGCGGCGGGCTTCGCCGGAGACGCGGCCTCGG
>JBKJJG010000267.1:0-2212 GCA_046598155.1 bacterium
CCTCAATCCAGCCTGCCCAGTTGCGCGCACGCGCGGGGAAACCGGGCGCAGTCGGTGTGCGGGAGGAACGTGGCGGAGACGTACTCCTCCATGAAACCAGTGTCTGTGCTGAGCTCCCGGTAGGTCATCTTCTGCGCCACATCAGCGGCCCGGCGCCATGCTTCATGGGAGAGCAGGGCCATCTTGGCGCCCGCCACGGACCCGTTGCCGATGAAGGTCACCCGCTCCACCGGCACATCGGGAATGAGGCCGATGAGGATGGCCTTGGGGATGTCCAGGTAGGTTCCGAAGCCGCCCGCGACGTAGATGCGCTGGATGTCGCGGATGTCAATGCCCAGCCGCCGGGTAAGAAGCGCGCCACCGGCGTAGACCGCAGCCTTTGCCCTCAAGAGGTTTTCGATGTCGGCCGAGGTAAGAACGATGTCGCGGCCGGAGGCGCTCTCTCCTGCCGGCACGACCACCGCCTCGAGGCCGTCCGGACCCTGGCGGACTACCGGCGCGTCGGGCCGCAGCCGGCCCGCACGGTCCAGGTAATCGGCCAGCAGCAGTTCCGCCAGGAGGTCAACCAGGCCCGAGCCGCAGATGCCTCGCGGCCTGCCGCCTCCAATGGTGGACCAGCAAAGCCCTCCGTCAGGGGTAATCTTGACGCGCTGTACCGCTCCCAGAGCAGCACGCATCCCCCAGGTGATGCCGCCTCCCTCAAACGCCGGGCCCGCCGAGCACGCGCAGCACACCAGGAAGTCGCGGTTCCCGACCACCGTCTCGCCGTTGGTACCCACGTCAATGAGCATGGAGAGCTCATCGGTGCTGTCCATCCCGGCGGCCAGCACGTCGGCGGTGATATCCCCACCGACATAGCTGCTGACCCCGGGCATCCAGGCCACCGTTGCGTGGTGGTTCACGCGCAGCCCTACCTCTCCGGCGCGGTAGGCCGGGGGCATGGAGATCACCGGGATGTAGGGCTCCCGGCGTATCTCCGTCGGAGGAAGCCCAAAGAAGAGGTGCAGCATGGTGGTGTTGCCCGCCAGTACCACGCCGACGATCTCGTCCCGGGCCACGCCGTGCGCCTGCGCGAGCCCGCCGATCAGGACGTTGGTGACGCCCAGGGCAGCGTCCCTCAGCCTTTCAAGTCCCCCGGGCTCGCCGGCGTGGATGATGCGCGAGATCACGTCGTCCCCATAGGTTGCCTGCCGGTTGGCCCCGGCCGCCGCTCCCAGGGTGGTCCCGGTCGCCAGGTCCACCAGGTGCGCCACGATCGTCGTGGTGCCCACGTCCACCGCCACGCCGTACAGCCCGGAGGTGGCGGTACCGGGCCTCAGCGCGACGAGCTCGTGCGCACCGTTTGTGCGCGCGAGCACCGCGGTGACCTCCCAGTTGGCGTCGCGCAGTACCTGCGGCGCTGTGCGGAGAACGTCCAGGGGAACCACGAGATCCTGGATGCCGCCGGCCCGACGCAGCTCACGGGTCAGGCGTTGGAGGTCGCTCAGGCAGTCATGAATGGTTGGCGGCGGCAGTTGCAGGGGAAGGGCGAACACCAGGGGATCCCGAGGGGCCAGGGAGGCAACATCTGGTCGCCCGTCTGCGGCCTCCTCGGGAATCGGCATAAACGGGCCGTTTCGCTCCGCTCCGGTCAGGATCTGCTCGCCTTCGAGCCGGGAGAGCTCCGGGACGTGCACGGTGAGGTCGCCGGATGCGCGGCTCAGGCAGGCCAGGATCTCCCCCCCGCCAGGGACTCTGCCACCCTCGTCCACATCCGCTTCGCCGGCAACGACCCGAACCTGGCACCTCCCGCAGATGCCGCGCCCGCCGCAGACGCTGTTCAGCGTGATCCCAGCCACGAAGGCCGCGTCCAGGAGGGTCTGCCCCTCCTCGGCCACGACGGTCCGCGCATCCGGTTGGAACGTGACGGTCGGTCCGGGCACTACTCCACCACTTCCTCACGGTTCCTCAACTGCTGGCCGCGGCGCTCGCCTGCTTCCACTGCGTGCGCATGAAGGCCGGAATGCCCGCGGACTCGCGCGGTCCCACCATGATATGCCAGCCGCTCAGCTCCTCCAGCTTGCCGCTGAGGGCGGCGATCCCGCCGGGGATTATCATGCGGCGGTGACCGACGCGCTCGGCGATCTGCGACTCCCCGATCGCCTTTGCTATGGATTCCGCGTTGAACTTGTCCGCGGCCCAGGCGGTCATGACAGACTGGCCTTCGGTGTTC
>JBKJJG010000136.1:0-13924 GCA_046598155.1 bacterium
GGCAAGCGCCGGCCGCAGCCGCGCGCCGCCCGCCGGCTCGACCAGCACAACCCCGCTCCAGAACGGTCCGGCCAGCGCCTCGTAGTCGGGCACTGTCAGGATGATCCAGGTAGGCAGCCCCTCGGCGGCGAGACGCTGCTGCAGGCCCACCGCCTCATCGCGTGTGGCGTAGTTACCCACGCGAACTTTGAAGAACTCGTCAACCGCCTCCACGAAGGCCGGATGGCCCCGCGCCCGCATCGCGTCGGCCAGCCGGCGCGCCCGCTCTTCGTCCTGGAAGGCGCCGATCTGCACCCGCCAAACCGGCGGTGTCCGCAGCGCGCCCCGCTTTTCCAAAATCAGCGTCACGCCGGCTTCCAGCGCGACCGAGAAGGTCAGCGACATGCCCTGCTCCACGCCCTGCAGGTATGCCCACACCAGACTGGCCGCTTCGGCGCGCGTGAGCGGATCGCCGGGACGCACGCGCTCCGAAGGTGGCTCGCGCAGCATGGGCGGCGTGCTCAGCGCGGCGACGGCGATCGCGCCGCGCACTGCTGGCGGCAGGCCGTCGAGATCGGCAAACGGCAGTGCGGCGTTGACCATGTACGCGGATTCGAACGTGTGCCCCAACGCGCGCACAAGCCAGATGAATGCATCACCGCGCACCAGCGGCGAGTTCGGGCGGAACAAGCCGCCCGCGGTGAGGATGCCGTAGGCCACCGCGGACTCAACGGCAGGCGCCAGCTCGCGCGCGAGGGGTAGATCTGCAAACGATGGCGGGTCGGACCGCACATGCGGCAATCCGCGCGCTGTCACTAGCCAGGCGACGAACTGTGCGCGGCTGATGGGCGCATCGGGGCGGAACAGACGGTCGGCGCCCATCTCGACCACGCCGCGGGAAAGAAGGTTCGCGATGCGCTCCTCTGCCCAGTGGCCGCGGACATCTTCAGGCCGCGACTGGGCTGATGCGGCCGCGCCTGAGGCAACCAGCAGCGCGGCCAGGAGGGTGAGCGCGGTCACGAGCGTGCGGCGTGCGTCCGGCGGGAACATCGCCTCGGGGATTCGGCCGGCGCCCCGCCGTTCCTGCTCACCGGAGGCAACTGTTCAGAAAATCAACAAATTGTGTTCGGCGAAGAAGGAGAATCTATATGTGGTATCGAACGAGCATACGACGGCAAGATCGTGCCGTCCATCTTCCAAGAGAAGGAGGCGAGGACGGTGGCGAAAAAGGCCAAGAAGGCCGCTAAGAAAAAGGGCAAGTAGCCGCCCTGCGCTTGCCCCAAAGAGACGGCGGATGCAACCGCCGTCTCTTTGTTTGCGTCCGCGCCGGGGGGGGGGGGGTGTTTAGCCGAACGCGTTGAAGCCCGTTAGATCCCGGCCCAGGATCAGCGTGTGGATGTCGTAGGTGCCCTCGTAAGTGTCCACGGATTCCAGGTTGGCTGAGTGGCGCATCGCGTGGTATTCGAGCGTGATGCCGTACGCGCCCAGGATCGAGCGGGCGGCGCGCGCGATCTCCAGCGCCACGCGGACGTTGTTGCGCTTGGCCAGCGAGACCTGCGTGTGCCGCATCAGTCCCTGATCCTTGAGCTGTCCCAGGCGGTAGACAAGGAGCTGCGCCTTGGTCAACTCGGTAAGCATGTCCGCCAGCCGCGCCTGGATGATCTGCGTCGCGGCGATGGGCCTCCCGAAAGCCACCCGATCGCGCGCGTAGCTGAGAGCTTCCTCGAAGCAGGCCATCGCCGCGCCCACGGCGCCCCACGCAATTCCGTAGCGTGCCTGGGTCAGGCAGGAGAGCGGCGCCTTCAGTCCCTTTGCATCGGGCAAGCGGGCGTCGTCGCCCAGGCGCACGCCATCGAGCACCAGCTCAGAGGTATCGGACGCGCGCATGCTGGCCTTTGTCTTCAGCTCGTGCGCCGTGAAGCCGGGAGTGCCCCGTTCAACGAGGAACCCCAGGATCTCGCCGTCATCGTCCTTGGCCCAGACCACCGCCACGTCCGCGAGCGACCCGCTGGTGATCCACATCTTGGAGCCCGTCAGTTCCCATCCATTCCCGCGGCGCCTGGCGCGGGTCTGCATCGAGGCGGGATCGGAGCCCGCCGATGGTTCGGTAAGGCCGAAGCAGCCGATGGCCTCTCCGCATGCCAGGCGCGGGAGCCAGTGCCGCCGATGCGCCTCGCTGCCGTAGGCGTAGATCGGGTACATAACGAGCGAACCCTGCACCGAGGCAAACGAACGCAATCCCGAGTCGCCGCGCTCCAGTTCCTGGAGGATCAGTCCGTAGGCGATGTTGTTGATCCCGGCTGCGCCGTACTCGCTGGGCAGGTTGGCACCCAGCACCCCCAGGTCCCCCAACTGCCTGACCAGGTGCCGGGGGAACTCGCCGCGCAGCCACCACCCTCCAATGTGCGGTAGGACCTCGCGGTCCACGAAGCGGCGGACCGTGTCACGCGTCAGGCGCTCGTCATCGGAGAGCAACCCGTCCAGCATGTAGTAGTCGGCCGGTCGTGCCAGGAGTTCTTTCACGCGACAACCTCCCATTGTACGGAGTCCCCTCGATTCTATGGGATGCGGGGTGGACGGGGAAGGGTTCCGCGGCGGGATCTGGAACCCTCCCACGACGCGATCTGGGAGGCGCTGCCGATCGAGGGCCGCGCGAACCGCTGGGGGGACGAGATCTACTTCCGCGTTGGGTTGGACATGCCCGAAGAGGACGCGCGGGAGGTCGTGGAGGTGGGCGATCTCGGGTACTGGCCCCCGGGACAGGCGTTCTGCCTCTTCTTCGGACGCATCGAGGGCGACGCCGCTCGGTTTCGGGGAGTGCGCGATGGAGCCCCGGAGACCTCCCACACGAACGGCTGAGCCAACCCGACCCGCATCTGCGGCGCGTTCCACGAGAAGGACTCGATCCCTCCGCGTCGAAACACTCCTGATGGTAATCGTTTTCCATTGACGATTCTGACGCAGGAGGCCTGCCGGTGACCGCGACGATCCGTGAGGTGGCTGAGGCCGCCGGAGTATCGATCGCCACGGTTTCGCGGGTCGTGAGCGGGAGCGAGCACCGTGTCAGCGCGGCAACGCGCAGCCGGGTTCTGGCTGCCGTCGCGCGACTGCGTTATCAACCCAACCTTGTGGCGCAGGGCTTGAAGAACCGCGTCACGCGCACGATCGGCCTGATCGTGCCCGACATCAGTAACCCATTTTTCCCGGCGATCGTTCGTGGAATCGAGGACGTCGCAAACCAGGCCGGCCTGGCGGTCCTGCTGTGCAATACTTACGAAGATCTTTCCAAGGAGCGCAACTACCTCGCGTTGCTGCAAAAGCGCATGGTGGACGGCCTCATCTTTGCCACGGTAGGGGCCAACACCGAGCACCTGAGGATGTTGCGGCGCCAGCGGATGCCCGCGGTGTTGATCGCCCGGGCTCCTGGCGGCGTGGACATGGACGCCGTGCTGGTGGACAACCGTCGGGGGGAGCGCGAGGCCGTCGAGCACCTACTGCGTCTTGGTCACCGGCGCATCGCCTTCATCGGAGGGCCGGCGATCCTGCCGGTGGCCGGGGAACGCCTGGCCGGCTACCGCGATGCCCTCGGCGCCGCCGGCATACGGTTCGACCCGGCTCTGGTTTTCGACGGTGGTTTTCGTCCCGAAGGAGGCGCGGCAGCGGTTGAAGCGCTGCTGCGCCGGCGGGTGAAGTTCACGGCCATCGTGGCCGCCAACGACCTGATGGCAACCGGGGCGATGGAGTACCTCCACCGCCGCGGGCGCCGGCTCCCCGGCGACGTCGCGGTGGTGGGGTTCGACGACATCACCTTTGCCTCGCTCGTTGAACCCCCGCTTACGACCGTCGCGCAGCCCAAGTACCAGATGGGCCGCCTGGCAATGGAGCGGCTGCTGGAACTGCTCAACGGTGGGGCCTCCCGGCCGCGCCGGCTGGTGCTGGAGCCGCGGCTCGTGGTGCGGAAATCATGTGGAGCAACTCTCAAGCGCACCGAGAGCAAGCGATCCAACTAACAAGCGATCCAACTAAGGAGGGGATGGAGAGATGAAAGGCCTGTTGCTCGAAGCCGAGTGGAAGCCGCGCGATGGCTACAAGGTGAGCGAGTTCGAGCGCACCACCGGGAAGGCGGTCACCGGCAGTAGCGTCTGGCACCGCCCCCATCTGCGCATAGCGGACCTGCCCGATCCTTCGCTCGGCCCGAAGGACGTGAGGCTGCGGGTCCGGGCGTGTGGAATCTGCGGCTCGGACGTGCACTTCTACGAGACCGACAAGGATGGCTACATGCTGTACCCTGGGCTGACCAAGTTCCCGGCGTTCCTCGGCCACGAGTTCTCCGGTGAGGTCATCGAGGTTGGCTCCGAGGTCGCAGATCTGAAGGTGGGCGACATGGTCACCGCCGAGGAGATGATCTGGTGCGGCGAGTGCGTCCCCTGCCGCAACGGATATCCCAACCAGTGCATGCGGCTCGAGGAGATCGGCTTCACGATCCACGGCGCCATGGCCGAGTCCATCGTTATCGGCGCCAAGTACTGCTGGAAGATCAACGAACTGGCTGAGGTCTACGGCAGCGTCGAACGCGCCTACGAGGCCGGCGCGCTGTGCGAGCCCACCTGCGTGTCCTACAATGCCATGTTCTCCAGGGCCGGCGGCTTCAAGCCGGGCGGGTACGTTACGGTCTTCGGAACGGGACCGATCGGGCTGGCCGGGGTTGCCCTTGCCAAGGCCGCCGGAGCAGGCCGCGTCATCGCGTTCGACGTTTCCCCGGCACGCCTGGAGCTGGCCAAGAAGGTTGGCGCCGACTTCGCTTACAACCCCATTGAGCTCGGGCGCCAGGGAACGAAGCCGCGCGACGTGATCATGGAAGCCACCAAGGGCGAAGGGGCCGACATGCACTTCGAGGCCGCGGGGTCTCCGCCGCTGACCATCCCCGAGATGGAAGAGAGCATGGCCGTGGGCGGCAAGATCGTGATCATCGGCCGGGCCTCCGAGCGCGTGCCGATGTACCTGGAGCACTTCCAGACCCACGCGGCGCAGTTGTACGGAGCGCAGGGCCACTCGGGATATGCGAACTTCCCGTCGGTTATTCGGCTGATGGCAGCACGCCGGATTGACATGACGCAGATTGTCACGCACCGGTTCCCGCTTGACCGTGGCGTCGAGGCCATAGAGAAGGCCACCAAGCGGGAGGGCGGCAAGATCCTCGTGCTCCCATAGGAATGGGTGGGGTCGCGCACATGAGACGATTTGGACTGAACGGTGCCACCACCGGTGAGCACGTTGACATCGAGACCGACATCAGGGTGGCTGGCGAGGCCGGATATCAGGCCGTCGAGCTGAGGGATACGAAGATCGAGCGGTACCTCGGTTCAGGCGGCACGCTTCCCGCCCTGCGCGGTCTGCTCCGCGACGCCGGCAACGAGGTGCTCAGCATCAACGCGTTGGAAGACTCGACGCTCCGGACCGGCGCGCGCCTGGAGGAGATCCTGGCGCGCTGCCGGGTGTTCTGCGAGTGGGCTCGCGCCCTGGACGCTCCATACGTCGTGGCCGTCCCCAGCTTCCTGGCCCCGGGCGCCTCGGGTTTGGGAGGCCCCATGGAGGCCGGGATGCGGTCGCAGACGGTCGCGGCACTAACCGCCATGGCCGGCGTCGCCAGCGCGTTCGGGGTGAAGGTCGGGTTTGAGTTCCTTGGATTCCCTGCGTGCTCGGTCAACACCCTGGGTGCTGCCAGGAGCATCCTCGACGATGTGGGAGACCCCACCGTGGGGCTCGTCGTTGACGCGTTTCACTTCTACGCGGGTGGGTCACGACTGGAAGACCTGGACGGCATTGACGGCTCACGCGTCTTCATCGTGCACATAGACGACGCTGAGAACGGCGATCCGGCAGGCCTCACCGATGCCCAACGGCTGCTGCCCGGCGAGGGGGTCATTCCCCTGAAATCCGTGATCGCACGCCTGGAGGCCGCCGGATATCGCGGCGCCTACTCCCTCGAGCTGTTCCGGCCGGAGTACTGGGCCTGGCCTCCCGCCGAGATCGCGCGGCGCGGGCACGACAGCATGCGGCGGCTGTTTGCCTGAAAAGCAAAGGAGCGGGGAGATGAGCATCAAGGTTGGTGTGCTGGGGGCAGGATTCATCGGCCGGATTCACGCCCTGATCCTGAAACGGGACCCACGCGTGGAGTTGGTCGGGATCGCCGACGTGGCGCCGGCCGCTGCCGCGCGCCTGGCGGCCGAGGTGGAAACGAGGCCGGCAGATGGGCTACCCGCCCTGATGGAAGCCGGCGCACAGGCGGTTTTCGTCTGTACGCCCAACGTGCGGCACGTGGAGCCCGTAGTCACCGCGCTGGACGCGGGGCTGCACGTCTTCTCCGAGAAGCCGATGGCGACCTCGCTCGACGGCGCCCGGACGATCCAGGACGCGGCCGGGAGGGCGAAGGGCATCTACCAGATCGGGTTCAACCGGCGGTTCTCCAACGCCTACCGCTTTGCCAAGCAGCGGATCGAGGAAGGCCGCATCGTGCCCTGCCTGGCGCAGATGAAGCACAACCGCGGGGAGCTGCAGCAGCCGGTCTGGACCGGTGATCGCTCGGTGACGGGCGGGTACCTGTACGAGACGCCCGTGCACCTGTTTGACATGGGGCGGTTCCTCTTCGGCGAGGTCGCCGAGGTCACCGGCAGCGCCCGCCAGAGCGCTTACAATGAGCTTGACGGGTTTGTCATGCTCTTCACCTTCCGGAGCGGTCTGGTGGCGTCCGTGACGAGCGTGGCCCACACGTCATGGCTGTTTCCGTACGAACGGGTCGAGATCTACGGCGTTCACTCAACGATAGTCACCGAGGAGCTGGAGCGCGCGTGGTTCAGCCCGGGGGTTCGAGAGCAGGTTGAGGCCGTGGACTGCTTCCACATGCCCTTCGATCAGAAGTGGGGCTACATCGAGCAGGACAGACTGTTCATTGATGCCGCCCTGGGCGAGCGGCCCCCGGCGGTGACCGCCGAGGATGGCTACCGGGCGACCGAACTGGTGGAAGCCGTCTACCGCGCGGTGCGGGGCGGCGGCGTGGTGCGGTTGCCGCTCAATGGGTGAGACGGTGGGCGATCGGGTGAGCTACCGGCTCCTGGTGGCGGATATTGACGGCACGCTGGTCAACGCCGCGCGGGAGATCACGCCTCCCGTGCGAGCAGCCGTCGCCGCGGCGCAAGCGCGTGGCATCCGCGTGTGTTTGGCCACCGGTCGCATTTGGCCGTCGGCGAAGCAGTTCGTCGAGCGGTTGGGCGCCGATTCGCCCGCCATTCTGTACAACGGCGGCCTGGTCTATGACTTCGTGCAGGACGAGATCTGGTTGCGCAGGTCGCTGGCGTTGGAGCAGGCGAGGGACGTGCTGCGCATTTTGCGTGAGCACCCCTCGGTGCAGCCGCACCTGTACGTGGACGATCGGGTCTACGTTCCCGCGATGAACGAGATCACGGAGACCTACCAGGGCAAGGACGGTCTGCGTGCCGAGCCCGTCGGCGACCTGGCCGACTGGCTGGAGAGGGACCCGATGAAGATCCTGATCATCGGGGAGCGGCCCGCGCTTGAAGCGGTCGTCGGCGACATCCAGTTGCTGCCCTATCCGGTGAATCACGTCTTCTCGGAGACGATCTTCCTGGAAATCCTGCCGCCCGGCGTGGACAAGGGCACGGCGCTGCAGGCGGTCGCGGCGCGCCTGGGATTGCGGCGAGAAGAGATCATCGCCGTGGGCGACAACCTGAACGACCTCGCGATGATTGAGTACGCCGGGCTGGGGGTGGCGATGACGAACGCCCCCGAGGCCCTGCGCGCCCGCGCGGATTTCGTGGCGCCCAGCAACAACGACCACGGCCTCCAGGAAGTGATCGAGCGGTTCATTCTGGCACCCATAGAACGGGGATGAGAGTTAGCGAAGGCACGTCGTGCGGTTGAACGAGATCGTTGTCGGAGGAGGGGAGAGAATGAAGCGCTTGATCGCAATGGGAGTGCTGCTGGCACTGGTGCTGGTCGGCGTGGGGACCACTCAGGCACAGCCGGCCAGGATAATCGTCTACTCGGCCCTGCCGGATCTCGAGACCACCATGGTGAACCGCGAGTTCACCAAGCGGACGGGCATCTCGGTGGAAGCCCTCAGCGTTGCCGCCGCCGGTACGATCGCGGCGCGGATTCGTGCCGAGAAAGACAAGCCGCGCGCCGACATCTTCGTGGGCGGGTCGGCGGACTTCCACGTCCCGCTGGCGCGCGAAGGCCTGCTGCTGAAGTACGTGTCACCCGCGGCGGTCGAGGCGAAGATCAGCCCGGCGTACCGGGACCCCGATGGGTTCTGGCACGGTTGGTATCTTGGTGCCCTGGCGATCATCATCAACACCGACCGATGGGACCGCGAGATGGCTCCGCGCCGCGTGCCCAAGCCGGCCACCTGGGACGATTTCCTCCGGCCGGAGTTCAGGGGGCACTTCATCATGCCGAGCCCGATCACGACCGGGGGCGGCTACATCTTCTCTGCCGCACAGATCTTCCGCCTGGGTGAGGACCGCGCATGGGCGTACCTGCGCGCCTTGAACGTCAACGCCTCGCAGTACACGCCCACCGCACCCGGCACCATCACCCTGCTGGAGCGGGGCGAAGGAATCGTGGGGATGCAGTGGGCACACGAGGGAATTGGCGCCCGGTTACTGCGCCAGCAGCCGCTGGAGACGACCGTCCCGCCTGACACGGCGTTTGAGATCGGCGCGGTGTCCATCATCAAGGGCGGCCCGAACTCCGAGGGGGCCAAGGCGTACGTGGACTTCCTGATGAGCCGGACTCCCCAGGACATCAATGGCAAGTTCGGGTTCCGCTACCCGGTGCGGGCCGACGTCCCGGTGCCCATGGGCGCCACGGCGTTCGAGGCCCTGAAGTTCGTCAAGTACGACCGAGCCTGGGCCATCGAGAACATGGCCCGGCTTCGCGAGCGATGGACGCGGGAGATTGGGCGCTAGTAGCGCGCGGATCTTGCTGAATTCTCCGCGGGGTGGCTCTGGCGTGCGTTCAGCGCGCCGGGCCACCCCGGACAGGTGGTGGCAGAGCCAGTGGCCGTGATCCGGTGGGGAGAGGTCCGGCGTCAGGCCGGCGATCCCGGTGTCGCGCTTGTCTTCGCCGGCGCGGCGATTGTGCTTGGGCTCTTCGTGGTGTACCCGACCTTCCGTGTGCTGGTCTACCCCGGGCTGGCGGACTACCTGGAGATCCCCAGGAGCCTGCGGTGGATGCAGGCGGCCCGCAACAGCATGGTGATGATGGTGATCTCCACCCTGACGGCGACGCTCTCAGGCTTGATCTTCGCCTTCGCCGTCACCCGTCCGGACGTGCCAGGGCGGCGTTTCTTTCGGAACATAGCGGTGCTGCCCATATTCGCCCCTCCGTTTATGGTGGCGTTTGCCTACATCCTGATGTTTGGCCGGCAGGGACTGATCACAAAGACGGTTCTGGGGCTCAGCGCCAATATCTTCGGGTGGCACGGGCTCTGGCTCGTCCAGACGGTGGCGTTCTTCCCCCTGGCGATGCTCATCATCATTGGGGTGCTGGAGGGCATCAATCCCAGCATGGAACACGCCGCCAGGAATCTGGGGGCCGACGAGTGGACAGTAGTCCGTACGATCTCATTCGCGCTCGCCCGGCCCGGGATCGCCGGCGCGGCGCTCGTGGTTGCCATCTCGGTGCTGGCCGATTTCGGCAACGCGGTCGTCATTGCGGGCGGCTTCCCGCTGCTGGCCACCGAGGCGTGGTTCCGGATGGAGGGGCTGGCAGACCTGAAGGGCGCGGCGCTCGTGGTGGCGATGTTGATCGTACCCACGACCTGCCTGTTCCTGCTGGAACGCTACTGGGTGAGCCGCAGGGTCTACACCACGGTGACCGGGAGGGGATCGCGGGTCGAGCGGCCGCCAACGCACCCGGTGCTGAAGTGGGGCGCGGTCCTCTTCTGCGGCTTCATGAGCGTGATGATCGGGTTGGTGTACTTCGGTGTCGTGGCCGGATCGCTGACCGCGGTGTGGGGCCGGGACTGGACCTTGACCCTGGGGCACTGGCGCCTGGCGATGGACCGGATCCCGACCCTATGGGCGAGCGTGAAGATCAGCGCGATGGCCGGCATCATCACAGGCATAATGGGCGTAGTACTGGCGTTCCTGACATCGCGCCGCCTCCCTCTGCGCCAGGTGCTTGACTTCCTGGCCGTCTTGCCCGGCGCCCTGCCCGGCGTGTTCGTCGGCGTGGGCTTAGTGCTGGCCTTCAACAGCCCCCCGCTCGAACTGGTCGGGACCCCCTGGATCCTGGCGCTGGCGCTTGCCTTCTGGCACCTGCCGATGGGATACCAGGCAGCGGTGGCAACGCTCAAGCAGATCGAGAGGTCCATTGAGGAAGCCGCGACGAACCTGGGGGCCAGCGGGCTGCGCGTCCTTCTGGACATCTACGTGCCGCTGCTGCGGCGCGCCTTTCTGGGAGCGTTCACCGTGTCGTTCATACGGTCGGTGACCAACGTCAGCATAGTTGTGTTTCTGGTCACGCCGGGCAACATCGTGGCGACCTTCGCCATTCTGAACATGATCGGAAACGGAATCTGGGGGGGCGCGGCGGCGCTGACCACCATGCTTCTGCTTATCACCTTCGCCTCGGTGGGCATGGCACAGGCGGTGGTGGGCAGGACGATGCGCTCGATGCCAATGGGATGAGGGACATGACAGAGGCACACGTGCGGTTTCTGAACGTCACCAAGCGCCTGGGCACGACGCTGGCGGTGGATCGCGTGTCCCTGGACGTGCCCGAGGGGAACTTCACCACGCTGCTGGGACCCTCGGGTTGCGGCAAGACCACCACGCTGCGCATGGTCGCGGGGTTCTACCACCCCGACGCAGGGGAGATCTACGTGCGGGACGTCCCGGTAACCAACATCCCCGCGCACCGCCGCAACACCGCGATGGTCTTTCAGGAGTACGCTCTGTTCCCGCACATGACCGTGGCAGAGAACGTCGGGTACGGCCTGCGCATGCGACGCGTCGAGTCCACCCAGGCCCGGCGCCGGATCGGCAGCGTGCTGGACCTGGTCGGGTTGGCGGGTCAGGAGTCCAAGTTCCCCCACCAGCTCTCCGGAGGCCAGCAGCAGCGCGTGGCACTGGCGCGGGCACTCGTGGTCGAGCCGGAGGTGCTGCTGCTCGACGAACCGCTCTCCAACCTGGACGCCAAGCTGCGCGTGCGCGTACGGACCGAGATACGCAGCCTGCAGCAGGCGCTGGGTAAGACCACGATCTACGTGACCCACGACCAGGAGGAAGCCCTTTCCATCTCCGATCGCATCGCCGTGATGAACCAGGGCCGGGTCGTCCAGGTGGGCACGCCGCAGGAGATCTACTACCGGCCCGCCGACCGGTTCGTGGCCGATTTCGTGGGGCTGGCCAACTTCGTGCCGGTGCAGGTGGTCGCCCCGGGCCGGGTTCGCCTGGACGAGGTCGTCCTGCCCGTGGAGAGCGCCGTGAAACCTGGTCCGGCGTTGCTGGTTGTGCGCCCGGAGACAGTGTCGCTGGCGGTCTCGGCCCCCACGGCACCCGGCCTGTCGGCCCTACGCGGGAGGGTGAAGACCGCGGCTTTCCTCGGCGGGCTAGCGAGGTACTGGGTTGAGGCAGTTGGCAGGGAGTGGATCGTGGACCACGCTGCGCCCGGCGAGCAATTGCAGAGCGGCGAGGTCTACCTGACGCTGGCACCGGAACGAATGCACGTGCTCTACGAACACGAGGTCACTCACGATGGGGAGGGTCAGGCATGAGCAAGTGGCAACTCCCGCCTCCGGGCGGGCACATGGATCGGCGCACGGGTGTCTACGTGCAGAACATGACGATGCGCGACATTGATGAGCGATTGGAGAAGAACGATGTGCTCATCGTTCCGCTCGGCGCCACGGAGGCGCACGGGCCCAACGCGCCCATCGGGGAGGACATCTTCCTGGTGGCCAGGATGGCCGAGGCGGTGGCAGAGCGCACCGGCTGCACGGTTTCCCAGCCGTTGTGGTTTGGATCGCACCCGTACCACCACCTTGGGATGCCGGGGACGGTGGTGATCCCAGAGGACGTCTTCTGCAGCTTCGTGCGTTCGATGATCGCGGGCTTCTGGAACATGGGGTTCCGCAAGCAGATCCTGCTCAACGGGCACGGTCAGGAGTTTGTGATCCCGGTTGCCATCCATCAGTTCGGCAAGCGCTACCGCGTGCCCGCGCTGATCGTCAACGTGAACTGGTATCATGCCGTTCCCGACCACTTCAAGCTCAAGGCGGACGGAGGGCCCTACGAGACCCAGTTCATCCACGCCGACGAGGTCGAGACCTCGTGGTGCTTGGCGTTGTTCCCCGAGCTGATGAAGCAGGAGTGGGCGGTGGACAACAAGCCGTTCGGTTTTCTGCCGGAGGGGCACGTGGACAAGGCCGGGAACTTGCTGCGACGCCCGATCAACTGGTACGGACACATAGGCGCGGGTCCGATCGAGGTCAAGGCATACCCCGAGGGCGTGGTTGGCAGGCCTTCGCTGGCCTCCGCGGAGAAGGCCCAGCCCGGCGTCGAGGCGCTGCTGGACTACCTCGAGAAGCTGGTCACCGACATCCTGAAGACCTTCCCGCCCGGAGTGCTGCCGCCGGTGGAGTACGTAACCGAGCGGGACAAGGAGGAGATCGAGGCCGTTCTCAAGGGCCCGACCAAGGGGGGCAAGAGCATCTACTCCTTGGGATACCCACCGTAGGGGGCGAAGCGCGTGAAGCTTAGTCTCGTCGTCTCCGTCGAAGAAACCGCCTTCGACGCCGTGGCGATCCGGGGCGGTTGGGAGGCAGGGGTTGCCCACCTGGCCGCCCTTGGATTTGACGGCGCGGAACTGGCGATCCGCGACCCCGATGCGGTGGACGCGGGCCGCGTTGAGGCCGTGGTGCGCGACGCGAACCTGGTGGTACCTGCCATCGGGACCGGCCAGGCCTACCTGCGTGACGGGTTGAGTCTTTCCAGCCCGGACGCCGCGGTGCGCCGGGCGGCCGCGACACGGCTCCTGGGGCACGTTCACCTTGCGGCCCGGCTGGGTAGCATGGTGATCATTGGGCTCATCCGCGGCAGGGCCGATGGTGGGTCTGCGGCGACGGCCGCCCGGTTCCTGGAGGGTATCGGGCCGGTTCTCGACGCGGCGGCGTCCGCTGGCGTGCGGCTGGTCATCGAGCCGATCAACCGCTACGAGACCGACTTCCTGGTGACCGTGGAGGAGGCCCTTGAGGTGATCGGCGCGTCCGGCGCTCCGCACCTGGGGGTGCTGGCCGATACCTTCCACATGAACATCGAAGAAGTCACGATAGAGGGCGCCCTGATTGCCGCCGGGCCGCGGCTGTGGCACGTGCACGTGGCCGACAGCAATCGCTGGGCGCCGGGGTGTGGGCACCTCGACTTCCGGATGGTTGTCGAGACGCTGTCAACGACCGGGTACGGAGGGTTCCTCTCCGGCGAGTTCCTTCCCCGTCCTGACCCAGGGGCTGCGGCCCGCGCGATGATACAAACGTTGCGTCCACTCGTAGGGGACGCGCGCGAGCGGGGAAACGGAGGCGTGAGGGCGAAGTAGCGAGAGGTCGAAGTAGTCGGTAGGCATCGAGACACCGCGTAAGGGGGTATGGTGATGAAGCGATTGTTGCTGGTAGGATTGATCCTCGCGCTGGCAAGCTTGGGCATCGCCCACGCCGGGCCGGCGGCGGGTCGGGTTACCGTGCTGTGCAGCCCGGCGGTAGAGTGGTGCGACGCCCTCAAGGCCCAATTCCCGCGGGTCACGGGGATCACCCTCGACTTCGTCCGGATGAGCGCCGGGGAGGCGTTCACGCGGCTGCGCGCTGAGCGAGCGAACCCGACTTTTGACGCGTGGTTCGGAGGGACCGGCGATCCCCACCTCGTGGCCA
>JBKJJG010000006.1:0-2798 GCA_046598155.1 bacterium
TTATTGTAGACGCGAAGTCCGGCGTCTCGGGCGCCGGCCGCGGCGCGTCGCTGGGCACGCACTTCAGCGAGGTCAACGAGAACGTCAAGCCCTACAACGTCGTGGGTCACAGGCACACGCCGGAGATCGAGCAGGAGCTGTCGGGGGTCGCCGGCGCTCCCGTGGCGGTGGTGTTCACCCCGCACCTCATCCCAATGACCAGGGGGATCCTTGCCACGGTCTACATGCGGCCCGCCCGCGCCCTTACCACCGCGGAGGCCGAGCAGATCCTCGCCGACGCCTACGCCTCCGAGCCGTTCGTGCGGGTCCTGCGGGGCGGGCTTCCCGAGACCAAGGCTACCTACGGGTCGAACTACTGCGACGTCGCGGTGCGCGTGGACTCACACGCCGGCGTGGTCATCGCGATGGCAGCGCTCGACAATCTGGTCAAGGGCGCGGCCGGCCAGGCGATCCAGAACATGAACCTGATGTGTGGGTTCCCCGAACACGAGGGGCTTCGGGAGCCGCCACTCTATCCCTGACCCTTTCAGCGGACATCTAGGGCCGGCGTAAGCGAGGTCGGCAACAGGAGTGTGAGAGCCATGCAGGATGGAACCGTGACCAGCCCCCGCGGGTATCGCGCGGCAGGGATCCACTGCGGTCTCAAGGCCAGCCAGCCCGACCTGGCGCTGGTGGTTTCGGATCTCCCCGCGACCGCGGCTGGAACGTTCACCACGAACAAGATGCGGTCGGCGCCGGTCATCCTTAGCGAGTCGAGGCTCTCGTCAGGCCGCGCGCAGGCGGTGCTCGTGAACAGTGGCAACTCCAACGCCTGCACCGGCGCCCAGGGCGACGCTGACGCGCGGGCGATGACCGCGGCCGCGGCCGCGGCGCTGGGCATGCCCGAGGACATGGTGGTGGTGGCCAGCACCGGGGTCATCGGCCGTCCGCTTCCGGTAGAGCGCATCACCGCGGGCATCCCGGCTTTGGTGGCGGCGTTGGGCTCCGACGGCATGGCCGCGGCCCGCGCCATCATGACAACCGACGCGTTCCCCAAGACCGCGGCCGTTCAGATTGATCTGGGTGACGGCGTGGCGACGATCGGCGGCATCGCGAAGGGCGCTGGAATGATCCATCCCAACATGGCCACGATGATCGCCATCATGACCACCGATGCCCCGGTCGAGGCGGCCGTCCTACGGGCCGCGCTGCGGAACGCCGTGGGCCGGTCCTTCAACTGCATCAGCGTGGACGGCGATACCAGCACCAGCGACAGCGTCTTCCTGCTCGCCAACGGCGCCGCCGGCGTGGCTCCGCTGGCCGAGGGCAGCCCGCGCTACGAGGCGTTCCTGGCCGGCCTCACCGAGGTGGCCGGCCGGCTCGCACGGCTGATCGTCAAGGATGGCGAGGGGACGACGAGGGTGGTGGAGGTGGCGGTGCGGGGCGCGGCATCCGACGCCGACGCCCGCCGAGCAGCGGGCGCCGTGATGACCTCACCCCTGGTCAAGACCGCGTTCCACGGCGGGGAGCTCAACTGGGGCCGGATCTCCGCGGCGTTGGGCCGGAGCGGCGCGGAGGTTGCACCCGACCGGGTGGCCACCGCCATCGGCGACGTCTGGGTCGTGCGCGGGGGCGTGGGGATTCCCGAGGCCTACCCCGAGGCCGAGGCCGGAGTGAGGGCGCCCGAGGTCCGCGTGACGATCGAGCTCGGCGTGGGAGAAGGCGTTTTCACGGGCTGGACCTGCGATCTATCGGAAACCTACGTGAAGATCAACAGCGGGTACCTGTCGTGAACGACAAGGAGGAAGGGTAGCCGATGCCAGTTGCTGACCCGACGGCAGAGGGGAAGATGATCGCGTCCGGACTGCACTACGCCGCTGCCTGGCGCGGCAGGACCGTGGTCGTGAAGTACGGGGGCAGCGTGCTCAACGCCGGCGATGCCGGCACCGTCGTGGGGGACCTGGTGCTCCTCAAGGGCGCCGGCGTCAACCCGGTGCTGGTGCACGGCGGCGGGCCTGAGATCACGCGGATGCTCGACCGGCTGGGGAAGGAAACGCGGTTCGTCCAGGGGCTGCGCGTCACCGACGAGGAGACCATGGAGATCGTCGAGATGGTTCTGGCCGGGCGCGCCAACAAGGCGTTGGTCACGATGATCTCCAACTCCGGCGGCAGCGCGGTCGGACTGTCGGGCAAGGATGCCGGACTCCTGCAGGCGTGCCGGCTCAAGGCGCCGGAGGGCCTCGGATTCGTTGGCGAGGTGGTGGGGGTCAACGGGGCGATTATCCAGACGATCAGCGACGCCGGGCACATCCCGGTTGTCGCTTCGGTTGGGGTCGGAGAGGGAGGGGAGAGCCTCAACCTGAACGCCGACCACGCGGCCGGCGCGTTGGCCGCGGCGCTGGGCGCGAGCAAGCTGGTGATTCTGACCGACGTGCCCGGCGTGATGCGCACCGGTCCAGGCGAACCAACGATGCTTTCCACCCTGACGGTGGCCGAGGTCCGAGCGTTGATGGCCGACGGCACGATTTCGCGCGGCATGATCCCAAAGGTGGAGGCCTGCCTGGACGCCCTGGCCCGCGGGGTGCCCAGCGCCCACATCATAGGGACCAGCGTGCCGCACGCGCTCTTGATCGAGTTGTTCACCGAGGCAGGGATCGGCACGATGATCACGACGCAGGCAGGGTGAGGGATGACCACGGAACAGGCGATCGCCTTGACGCAGCAGTACTTGATGCCGACCTACCGTCGCGCACCAGTGGCCTTTTCCCACGGCGAGGGCGTCTGGCTGGTGGACCTGGAGGGCAAGCGCTATCTGGACT
>JBKJJG010000078.1:0-3909 GCA_046598155.1 bacterium
CTGGGCCACCGTGCGAATGTGCAGGAACTCCCGCACCTCCGCGCCACCGGCAATCGGGGGGAACGCGCCCACCTCGTCGCCGTGCTGTAGGACAAACGAGTCTTCCCTGGCGATCCCCCCAACGAACACCTTGCGCACGGTCCCGGCAGGGATGCCCAGGTGCGCGATGAGGCCCTCGACGGTCGTGCCCTCAGGAAGGTCTACCGTAAGGGCCTTCCTTCCGCCCGGAACCAGATCTTGGAGCGTCGCATAGAGCCGCACAGTAACGATCACGGTGGGTCCGTCACCTTGGGGAAGTACTGCCGGTAGAGCAGCGCCATGTCGCGCCCGAACACCGCCAGGCGGTCCCCGGGCTTGGCGCGCCGGCCGGCCGCGGAGTACTCACCGTTGAGGAAGAGATGGCTGACCTCCTCGCGCGCTATTCCGATCTCCCCCAGGATCTCCGCGATGGTGCTCCCCTCACGCACGGCGACCCGCCTGCGCACGGGCTGAAACGGCGACGGGGCGCCGAACCGATTCTGCAGCGCCCCGTAGACGTAAACGTCCACCGCGTCATCAGGCAGACAGCACCCGCTAGACATACAGCATCCTCATGTCAGGAGGAAACAGCCCGATCCTGTCTCCGCTCCGAACGGTCTGGTCGAGGGCCGCGGGATCGTAGCGGCCGTTGACAAAGACGTTGCTCACCTCTGCACGGTCAATGCCAAGCGCCTCGACCACCTGGGCGACCGTGCCTTCCGGCAGATCCACCCAGGTGATCGAAGGCCTGTGCACCCCCGACTGCGCGGCCAGTCGCCGCAGCCGTCCGTACAGGTGGACCTCAATCAATAGGCGTGCACCTTGTCCAGATCCTCGTCCGATACGTCGAACACGGTGTTGTGCGGCGGGAGCGGCTCGTACTTCATGAACTCGGGCAGGCGGTCGTGCGCCTTCGTGAACCCGGCCGCCTCGTTGAAGGCGCGCTCGGCCTTGAGGACCTCTATCCCTAGCGCCCCGATGTCGTTGACCGTCCACTTCGTGCCCAGCACCGCCGCGCACGATTCAACCATCCCCTCCAGGCCCTCTGGGATGTCCAGCACCGCGAAGGCATCGAACAGGCAGTACCCGCTCGTGTCAATGAACGCGGTGGCCGACTGGAACGCGCGGGACAGCTCGGCCTTCTGGGGATTGAACGGATCGGCCTTACCTCCCACGCTCAGGATCTCTGTGGCGATCGTGTAGCCGGCGGTGTGGTCGGCGCCCATCGTCGTGGTGGCGTACGTTACGCCGATACCCTTGACAACGCGGGGCTCGTAGGCAGGCATGGCCTGGCCCTTGACCGTCGGCACGCGCACGACGCCGAAGGCCTTGCCGGTGAACTCGGTGCCGTTGCCGATGATGCGGCCCAGCGGCGTGCCGTGCCGCACGTCCTCGTGGATCAACTCCTTGGCGCCCTGGGCGTCCCCGAACTCGAGCAGACCGCCCTCCATGGCCACCGCGATTGCCGCGCCCATCTCGATGGTGTCCAGGCCCACGTCGTTGCAGGCCCAGATCAGGTCGGCGATGTCGTCCAGATCACCGATGCCGCAGTTGGCGCCCAGGGACCAGACCGACTCGTACTCTATCACCGAGACGTGGAACTTCCCGTCGGGATAGGGGAAGACGTTGGAGCACTGGATGATGCAGCCTGGGTGACAGGGATGCCCGGGCACGCCGGCGCCACCCCGCTTGAGGATTAGTTCGCGCTTGGCCTCTCCGCTGATCTGCCCGGTCATCTCGAACCGGCCGCTGCTGAAGTTCCGAGTTGGGTAGCCGCCGGCCTCGTTCATGATGTTGGCCAGCACGTTGGTGCCGTAGGTGTTGAGTGCGCCGTCCTTCTTGGTCACGTCGTGCTTGAGCGAGGCCTCGGTGAGCTTCTTGATGGCCGCCTTGAAGTGCGCCGGGTCGGCGATGGCGACGCCGGGCCCGTCGGTGTCGTCAATGATGATCGCCTTGAGCCCCTTGGACCCCATGACAGCGCCCATCCCGCCGCGTCCGGCGTAGCGGCCAGCGGTGTTCTCCATGTCGTTGATGCAGATGCCGGCGCCCGCCATGCGGTGCTCACCTGCCGGCCCGATGCCGATGATGGCGATGTCCTTGGCCTGGCGGTGTCGTTCCCACAGCACGCGGCAGACCTCGTACATCCCCTTGCCGACCAGATCGGTCGCGGGAAGGAACTCCGCACCGTCCTTGTTGATCTTGAGCAGCCAGTACTGTCCGGCCTCTTTGGGCTGGCCCTCGATGATGATCGCCTTGATGCCGAGCCGGGCGATCCACTGAGAGGAAAGACCTCCGGCGTTCGATTCCTTGATCGTGCCTGTAAGCGGGCTCTTGCCGCCGAACGACGTGCGACCGGACGTGGGCGCCGCGGTGCCGCTGACGATCCCGGGCGCGATGACGAGCTTGTTGTTGGGTCCCAGGGGATGGCAGTTGGGCGGAACCTCCCTGGCCGTAACCATTGACGTCAAGCCCCGGCCTCCCCAGAGTCGGTAGGGCTCGGGAACCTCCTCGAACGCGGCCTTCAGGTCGGTCATGTTGACCCGAAGCAGCTTGCTCATCGGACTCTCCCCTCCCTTCCTTTGCTCAGAATTGAAGCAGGAGGCCACCCTCATTGGGGTCGCCTCCTTTGCATACGGCAGGCGGGGGAGTTGCCCCCCTCACCCTATCGCCCGCACCTCCCAGGGGGATTGTGCGGGTCGGAGACGGCTATTGTGGAGCACTTGGCCTATTCGCGGCCGCCCGCGTTTCCTCCTGGTCCGGCGGCGCCCCTGCAAGGAAACCCCTGCCGCGGGCCGAACGTACATCCCGATGCCCGCATCTCGCCCTGCCATGCAGATCCTGGTCTTCCGCGGCTCGGAGACCATCACCGACCCTCCGGAGCCCCTCGACTCCCTCCGGGGGCGCGAGGGTCAGCTCCTGTGGATTGATCTCTCGCACCCCACGATCGAGATGATGGCGCCCATCGCCAGCGCCTTCGCTCTGCACCCGCTGGCGGTCGAGGACGCGCTCAAGCGCCGGCAGCGGCCCAAGGCCGAGGAGTACGAAGGGTTCCTGTTCATCACCACCCATGCCGCGCGGCTCCGCGGGGCGCAGGGGCACGACGTGGCCCTGGACGAGATTGACATCTTCTTCGGAGCAGGATTCGTTATCACCGCCCACAGCGGCACGGCACCGGTGCTGGACGAGGTCCGGCGGCGGCTTGCGCAGGCCCCGCCTGATCTGCGCGGCACGGAGGGCTACGTCCTCTACGCCATACTCGACGCCGTCGTGGACTCGTACTTCCCGGTGCTCGACACCCTGGACGACTACGTTGAGCGCCTCGAGGACACGCTCTTCAAGGGGCCCAAGCAGAAAACGATGGACCACCTCTTCGCCGCCAAGCGCGCGCTGCTGCACCTGCGGCGCGTCGCAGCGCCGCAGCGCGACATGATGAACCTGATGCTGCGGCACGACTCACGGCTGATCGGCGCGCCGCTGCGCGCGTACTTCCGCGACATCTACGACCACCTACTGCGCATCACCGAGCAGATTGACACGCACCGGGATCTGCTGGCCGGCGCGCTGGACATCTATCTCAGCATCGTGAGCAACCGGCTGAACGAGGTAGTGAAGGTACTCACGGTGATCACCGCGGTCTTCGCCTCGCTGGCGGTGATCTCCGGGATCTACGGCATGAACTTCGAGCGCGCCTATCCGCCGTTCGCCTGGCGGTACGGGTTCATCGCCGCCCTGGGGCTGATGGCCGCCAGCGTACTGACGATGCTGGCGGTCTTCCGCCGGCTGCGATGGCTGTGAACGGGGAACAGTCCCCTGGCTTCGGCTACGTAACGCCGTCCAACGTGGCCCTGCTCGTTGATCTCTACGAGCTGGCCATGGCGGACAGCTACCTGC
>JBKJJG010000123.1:0-2171 GCA_046598155.1 bacterium
TACATGCGGGGGCTGATCGAGCAAGACCGTGACCGCGTCACCGAGCTGTGCGCCCAGGTCCTAAGCCAGGAAGGCCTGCTGACAGGCGAGCCGACGCCGGAGCAACGACGGTACCTGGCGCGGGTGATCGGGGTGGTGGGGGACCGGTTGAAGGTCGGCCGCGACATCGTGGCCTACGGCGACTTCTTCTTCCGCGACGCGATCTACGATCCCGAAGCCGCGTCAAAGCACCTGACGCCGGCAGCGGCGCCGCTGCTCACCGAATACGCGGACGCGCTCGCCGCGCTGGATCCCTTCGAGCGGGGAGGCATCGAGATCGCGTTGCGCGAGGTCTGCACCCGGGCTGGAGTTGACGCCCGCGCGCTGGTCCACCCGGCGCGGGTGGCCCTCACCGGGAAGACGGCCGGGCCCGGCCTGTTTGAGCTGATCGAGGTCCTTGGTCGGGAGAAGGCAGTCCAGCGGCTGCGTCGGGCGGCATAGTCCGGTTCCGTGATGGCGATCGAGCAGATCAAGAACTTCATTCAGATTGACGAGCGGCTGGGCACTGCCGGCCAGCCGACCGAGGCCCAGTTGCGCGAGGTAGCGGAAGCCGGTTACGAGGTGGTGGTGAACCTCGGACTGCTCGATCCGAAGTACTGCCTGCCGGACGAAGCCGGCCTGATCGAGTCCCTCGGACTGGAGTACCACCACATCCCGGTGAAGTTCGACGCCCCAACGCCTGAGGATTTCCAGAGGTTCCTGGCCTTAATGGACCGCTGCCAGACCAGGAAGTCGTTTATTCACTGCGCGGCCAACTACCGGGTATCGAGCTTCATGGCGTTGTACGGACATCTGCGGCTTGGATGGACCGTGGAACAGGCGGACGCGCATGCCCGGCGGTTTTGGAATCTGGACGAGGCGTGGCTGGGGCTGATCGAGGTGTGTCGGAAGCAACTGGGGTTGGACGGCTAGCCCGTCCTAGGATTCCCTGCCCAGCTTGCGCGCGACCAGGTCCTGCACTAACTGAGGGTTGGCCCGGCCTTGTGTCTCCCTCATCACCTGTCCAACGAAGAAGCCCGCGAGCGCTGTCTTACCTCCTCGAAATGCCCTGACCTTGTCCGGGTTCTCGGCGACTAGCCGGTCCACGATTGGCTCGATGGCGCCCGCGTCGCTGATCTGACGCAGGCCCCTCGTTTCCACGATTTCGACAGGGGCGGCTCCGGTTTCCAGGGCTTCAGCCAGCACGTCCTTGGCGATGCGGCCGTTGATGGTTCCCGTCTGGATGAGTTCCACCATGGCCGCAAGTTGAGTCGGGGACACCTTTGCGTCACCGGCGCGGATGGCCGGGCCCAGGTCGTTAACGACCCAGATGGCAATTGCGGCTGCGTTCCCATACCTGGCGGCCTCTTCGAGATACGCCGCAAGCCTGGGTTCCCGCACCAGGACCGTGGCCTCGGCTTCACCCACACCCAAGGCCACAAGACGCGCGTTCCCATCCTGCTGCTCGGGGGTGAGCTCTGTCCCGGCCTTCGGCTTCGACTCACCCCCTTGCGCGGCTTTGGGTTGGACCTTGGCACTGTCCCTGGGTTTCGCCATTGCCTTTGTCCACGAGTCGCGCAGCGCCACTATGCGGTTGAAGACAAGGCGGCCGGGTCCGGAGTCCACCGGATCCGGCCAGAAGTACCCCAGTCGCTCGAACTGGTATCGGGTGTCCGGGGGGTCCTGGAGCACGCTGGGCTCAATGTAGCCCTCGACGACGGTCAACGACTCCGGGTTCAAGTATTCGGTGAACTCTCCCTCCGCGGCCTCGGGGTCGGGCACGCGGAAGAGGCGGCCGTGGAGGCGCACCTCCGCCCTTGCGGCGTGTGGAGCGGATACCCAGTGAATGGTGCCCTTGACCGGGTCCCCAGTGGGGTGTTTGCCGAGCGTGTCGGGATCGTAGGCGCAGTGCAGCTCGGCGATCTAGCCGGAGGCGTCCCGCACCACCTCGTCGCAGCGGATCACGTAGGCATGCCGCAGCCGCACCGGTCCGCCCGGGATCAAACGGTGGAAACCCTTGGGCGGGACTTCCATGAAGTCATCGCGCTCGATGTAGAGTTCTCTCGAGAACGGCACCGTCCTCGATCCCTCCCTGGGCACGTCGTGGGGCCAGTAGGGGGCATCGAGGTATTGGACCTTCCCTGCGGGGTAGT
>JBKJJG010000155.1:0-7804 GCA_046598155.1 bacterium
GCCACCTTCTCAACCCACACGGCATGCAGGAGAGCCCTTTTCCGGCTTGTGGACGCGTGGCGAGAATCAGCCAGCGGCCGTCAGGTCTTCAAGTTCCGCCTGGAGATCATTGACGACCCTTCGCAGCCGGTGGCAATCCGTGACGCCGAGCCCGAGCACACAAGAGTCATCCCGACGGCAGTTAAGCTTGAGGTTTGGAAACGCGACAAGGGCAAGTGCGTTAAGTGCGGCGCGTCCGATAATCTTCATTTTGACCACGACATCCCTTACTCCAAAGGCGGCTCGTCGTTGACGGCAGTCAACATCCAGCTCCTCTGTGCAAGGCACAATCTCGAGAAACGGGACCGTGTCGAATAGATGCGAGCGGCGTCGAACTTCGGCATGCAGCAGACGGCCTTCGGCCGCAGCTGACCGCCAGGTCGTTGGGCGGCGCCGCGGTTCCAGTTTCCAAATCACACCCCTCGACATTCGTATATATCCGATATATACATAGGTCGTGGTCAGCCCGCTGGGACAGCTTCTCGGATGTATCGGCTTTCAATGGGACGAGAGCAACGCCGACAGGAACTGGATAAAGCACCGGGTCAGCCGAAATGAGTGTGAGGAGGTGTTCTTCAACGCCCCCCTCCTCGTTGCATCAGACCTTGGGCCCTCTGACATTGAGCCAAGGTTCTACGCGCTCGGACAGACAGACACGGGGCGGCTTCCATTCATAGTATTCACCATACGAGGTGAGTTCGTAAGAGTGATCTCTGCTCGAGACATGAACAAGCGCGAGAAGAAGGAGTATGCGCGTGGCCAAAGTGAAGCAGCGGATTCGCAAGATACCGAAGCTTGAAAGCGAAGATCAGGAGCGAGACTTCTGGGCCTCGCATGACTCCGTTGATTTTGTCGATTGGCGTCAGGCCGAGCGGGTCAAGCTCCCGGGCCTGCGTCCAACGACGCGAACCATCTCGATTCGCCTGCCGGAGTTGATGATCGAGAGGCTCAAGGTTCTGGCGAACAAGCGCGACATTCCCTATCAATCGCTGCTGAAGATGTTCGTTGCGGACAGGCTCGAAGACCAGTTGCGCTCGGCGAGGTAAGGAAGTCCTTCCGGCATGGCAAAAACGCCGCTGAGATGTGTCTCGTATGCCGTGAGATCAGCCTCACGTTGAAAGCCAGAGGAAGCTGGCGGAGGGTTTCTCCGCCAAGCTGCGCGGGTTGGGAGCCACCGCCCAGCATACTCAGCGTATACTGAGGACGAGGCCTCGACGAGTATCATACCCATGAAGCCGACGAGCGTGATGCTCAAGACCCAAGGCGGGGCGCCACAGGCAAGCGCGGACTAAAGGAGGAAACTGTATGAGCAAGATTAGTACGGTCAATTCTAACCGGACAGTCATGGTCTTCATGGCAGCTTGGCTGGTAATGGTGGCCGTGCTGGTTGCTTCCGATTCCGTCTTGTCTCAGCCGACTCAAGCCCCACCGCCGGCGACGGCACTCACTGCGCAGGCGCCCGCCCCAGGTGGCGAAACCCTGCTGATGACGCGTTGTTCAGTTTGCCACAGCGCCGACAGAGCCACGCGGGCCAAGAAAACGCGCGAACAGTGGGAACAGACGGTGACGAGAATGATCGGTCGGGGCGCGGAGCTAACGGAGGCCGAAAAGACTGTGTTGGTGGACTATTTGGCCAAGACCTATGGGCCGTGACAAGACCTAGGCCCGCTCGCCGGCTACGCGCAGCAGCACCTGTTCGTAGGGGCACTGCAGGGGTTGTCGTGATCTCCATTGCGGCCGCGCCTTCCCGGCGAGGCCGCTCGGAGGATGATGGCGATGGTGGCGGTGCAGGAGCTGGTCAGGAGGTTCGTCGAGGAGCACGGGCTCAATGCTCCGTCTGACGCGCGGGACTATGTGACGAGCGCGACGAGCACGCCAAAGACGACCGCCATCACTACCTCGACCACCCCAACCCGTACGATCACCAGCCGCCGCGGCCGCATCCACGCCCCGACGACGGCCTTGACCGTTCCTGGGAGCAACGCGAGGCCCGCTACCCTGGGCCACCCCAACAGCGGCGCCCACAGGACCGCCACCAGCACGCCTGACGCCGCGGGCACCCAGGCCCTCCATCCCAGGAGCACGCGGCGCGGCCCGGCGAGATCCGGCGGCCACTTCGGCTGCTCCCGCACCTTCACCCGCACGTAGAAGACGGTCGCGCCGAAGTAGGCTAGGTTGAGGGCGTAGAGCCCCCAGGCGGCGGGCGACCAATGACCTGACGCCGCGTACCACGAGGCCGGCGCAGCCAGGGTCAGTCCTGCCACGCCCCAGAGTTCGCCGGCGACCGTCATCTCGATCCTACGGGAGACGAGCCAGAGGTGGACGGCCAGCAGCAGAGCGGCCAGGATTCCGATGGCCACCAGACCCACGCGGCCGCGCGCCGCGAGCAGCGCGCCCAGCGCCAGCGCGATCAGCAGGTAGCCGGCTGCCCACCGTATCCACCGCGCCCGCTCGGGATGTGCGGGCTGCCGCGCCAGGAGCATCAGCGGCCACCGGCCAAGGTAGACCGCCCACGCTGCCGCGAAGAACCACCACCAGAGGGGATCGAACGATGGTGCTGCCGCAGCGCCGGTGACCAGAGGAACTCCCAGCATCATCCAGCCGCCGTGCTCGCGCGGGACGACCGGGTTGAACCTAGGGATCGCTCGTTACCTCGATCGGGACCTCGCCCCGGGCGGTGATCTGCCCGATCCGTGCGATGATCTCCACGCCGCGCGAGCGGAGCGCGTCCTCGAGCGCGCCTGCCCGCTCCGGCGCCACCGCGATCAGCAGCCCGCCTGAGGTCTGCGCGTCCGCCAGGAGGATTCGCGTGATCTCGTCCACCTCCGGTGCCCAGCGCACCTTGCCCGCCAGCCACTCGAGGTTGCGCGCGGTCCCTCCTGCCACGGCCCCCTGCCCAGCCAGTTCCCGGGCGCCATCTAGGACCGGCACGGCCGCCGCCGAGATGCACGCGCCGGCGTCGCTGGCCTCCACCATCTCGTGCAGGTGTCCGAGCAGCCCGAAACCGGTGACATCCGTGCAGGCATGGGCTCCAACTTCCAGCATGGCTTCTGATGCGGCGCGGTTGAGCTCCGCCATGACGCGCACAGCTTCTGCGGCCACCTCCGGCGGGGTCTTCTCCTGCTTGATGCCAGTGGTGATAACCCCGAGGCCCAGCGGCTTGGTCAGGTAGAGCGCGTCGCCCGGCAGCGCGCCAGCATTGGAGACGAACTTCGCCGGGTGCACCAGCCCGGTGACCGCCAGCCCGTACTTGGGCTCGGGGTCGTCAATGGTGTGCCCGCCTACGATCAGCACGCCCGCTTCGGCCGCCTTGGCGGCGCCGCCACGGAGGATCTCGGACAGGATCTCGAGCGGCAACTTGCGCGGGAACGCGGCGACGTTGAGCGCCAGCAACGGCCGGCCGCCCTTGGCGTAGACGTCCGAGAAGGCGTTGGCGGCGGCGATGAGACCGTACTCGTACGGGTCGTCCACGACCGGCGTGAATATGTCCACGGTCAGCACGAGGGCCGTATCGTCGCTCAGACGGTAGACGGCCGCGTCGTCGCCGGTCCCGATCCCGAGCAGCAGGTTCGGGTCGCTTGGTTTTGGAAGGTGGCGCAGCACGTGCGCCAAGTCGCCCTGTGAGAGCTTGGACGCTCAGCCGGCGCAGGCGACCAGCGACGTGAGCCGGATGCGCTCACGGTCAGTCACGGCGTCACCTCCTTTCCTTGGGCGAGAACCACGATTTCACTCGACGCGCCTAGCGCTGACGTGATCGGCCAGGTTGTCTCTCAGCATGGAAACCAAGTTGGCGGCGGCTCGATGAGTCCCCTCGATGAGCATTTCCGACTGGCACCTACGCTCTTCCACGTCGTGAAGAATGAAGTAAAGGGCTGGCACTACCTTGCGCGCTTCTTCGCTCGCGAGCTCCACAATGAAGTCCTTTGTGCCAGTAGGCATGCACGCTTTGGACCGGATTGTGACAGCGAACATCATAGGCGTGCGCTCTTGTCTGATAGGTGCCACTTCCCATTAGTCAGATCAATAAGGCCTCTTCGTTTCAAGTACTGCTGGGCGTTTCTGACGAGGTGCTTCCATCTCTTCCCAAAGTGCTCCCCATTGATGATTCTGTCGGTTGAATCATCGCAGATGTCGGGGTGGATAGGTTGGATGAATTCATGGAGTTCCTCGGTGGTCAGTGCCCCTCTCCTCTCAAGGGCGTAGAGGATGGTTTCCGAGAAGATCGAATTGACCGTTCTTCCTTCTCTGACCCGGTTTTGAAGCAGTTCTAGCTCGATCTTGGCGGAGACCCGGCCAAGACGGGCCGCCAGGCCGTACTTACGGAGGGCCTTTTCCGCTTCCCTCCTTATGCGGACCAGGTCATTCGCTTCCTCCTCGATTACACTTAGTACCTCCCTCGTGAGGACATTCCCGAGCGAGAAGTAGCGATTCATATCTTCCCTGATGCCAGCTACGATTTCCGCTTTGTCTATCCGCACTCCATATTCGAAATTAGTCCTTAGCCCGCCGCTGGTGAGATTTGCCGAGGTGATGATCCCGATCTTCTGGTCGACGATGTACACTTTGGCATGCAGTCTGGGCAAGCTGGAGATTCGAACATGTCCGAACTGCTCATACAGGACGCGGAGGGCGGAGGGGTCTGTGGCGCCGCTCATGATGTTTTGTGTGGTCAGGCTAGTTAGGAGTGTAAGGTTGACGCGGGAGCGGTGCTCCGCCGCCTCCGCCAGAGCTCTCACACCGCCTGCGTTTACAAATGGCGAGGATATGAACAACTCGTTTCCAGCCCGTCCCAGAGTGTCGGAGAACTGGCTGCTCCAGGGGGAGGTCAACAATCGGTAATCTGTTCTATGTGCATCCATCTGGCTCGAGTAGAATCCGTCGGGTTTTATCGAGATCGATCCACCAGGACATTCCTCAGGTATTATACCCTCAATGGGTACCTTCGAGGTCATCGAGCACACCGCCGACATCGGAATCATCGCGCGGGGTGATACCCTGGTCGAGGCGTTCGAGGCCGCGGCCGAGGGCATGTTCTCGCTCATGGTTGACCCGGGCACCGTCGAGAACCGGGCATGGCTGGAGCGCCAGGTGGAAGCCGACGATCACGAGGGGCTGCTGGTGGCCTGGCTCAACGACCTGCTGGCGGTGGTCAACATTGAGGCCTTTGTGCCGGTCGTCTTCGTGGTTGACCAGATCAGCCCCGGCCGGCTGAGCGCAACCGTGCACGGGGAGCCGGTTGACCCCGACCGCCACCGCTTCCGCCGCGACGTCAAGGCGGCGACCTACCACATGGTGGAGGTGAAGCAAATAGACGGAGGATGGACTGCGCGCGTGATCTTCGATGTATAGGATCGCCGGGACGCTTGTGGTCGCCGCGGTTCTGCTGCGGCTGGGAGCGGTCGCGGCTGCGGTGGTTCTGCTGGCGGGTACGGCGCTCTTCGGCGCCGCCGGGCCGGCCGCTGAGCAGCCCGTCCGCGGCGGCGTACTGCGCATCGCCCACACCGGCGAGCCGCCCACCCTCGATCTCCACTGGACCACCGGCGGGCCCACACAGGACGTGGCCATCCATATCTTCGAGGGGCTCTTCGCCATCTCGGCCCGGTACGAGGCGCGGCCGCTGCTCGTGGAGCGTTGGACCGTAACGCCGGACCGCCGTACCTACACCTTCGTGCTGCGCCGCGGCGTGCTCTTCCACCACGGTCGCGAGATGACCTCCGGCGATGTCATCGCCTCGCTGCAGAGGTGGGGGCAACTTGCCGCGCGTGGCCGCGAGCTGTTCCGTGACATCGAGAGCCTGACCGCACCCGATGCCTTCACCGTGATGATGCGCCTGCGCGAGTCCAACGGGCTCGTGCCCCTGGCGCTGGCGATTCCCAGCCAGGGCGCCGTGATCTACCCGCGCGAGGTAATCGAGGAGGCCGGGGGAGGGATGATCCGCCGCCTCATCGGCACCGGGCCGTACCGGTTCGTGGAGCACCTGCCCGACGTGCACATCCGGCTGGATCGGTTCGAGCGGTACCGCTCCCGCGAGGAGCCGCCCGACGGCCTGGCCGGGAGGCGCGAGCCCTATCTCGACGCGTTGATCTTCCTGCCTGTACCCGACGCCTCGGTGCGAATCGCCGGCGTGCTGCGTGGTGACTACCACTTCGCCCATTCGGTTCCCCACGACGAGTATCCCCGGCTACAGGGCGCGCGGGGGGTCACGCTGCACCCGATCACCACGCCGGCGTGGGCGGGTTTCGTCTTCAACCACCGGACCGGGCTGTTGACCGACCGGGCGCTGCGCCGGGCTGTTGTCGCCGCGATTGACGAAGAAGCGATCCTGCGCGGCACATACGGCCCCCGGCAGTTCTGGCGCGCGACGCCGTCGTTCTTCCCTCGCGAGCACCCACTGTGGACCGAGGCCGGTGCGCCGGTCTACCGGCAGCACGACCCGGCCGCCGCGCGCCGGATGCTGGCCGAGGCCGGCTACCGCGGCCAGCCGCTTCGCTGGATGGTCAGCAGCGAGATGCCGCATCACATGACCGCGGCTACGATCGCCAAGTCGCAACTGGAGCAGGCCGGATTCGCGATCGAGCTGCAGGTGATGGACTGGGCCACATTGGTTGCCCGCCGTGGGCGGCCCGAGGGCTGGGACGCGTTTGCGACCACGTTCGCGTTCGTGCCCGATCCCGTCTTCCTGCTCCCGCTCCAGCCGTCGTGGCCCGGGTGGTACCAGGACCGCGAAATGGCGGCGCACCTGCGGCTGCTGGTGCGTCACACCAACCCAGCGGTGCGCGCCGCGATCTGGGCGCGCGCGCAGCAGCGGTTCTATGATGAGGCCGTCGCGGTGCGGCTGGGCGACTGGTTTCCCCTGCTGCTTCACCGTGCCGAGCTGCGTGGCGTGGTTGGAGGTCCGGGGACGTTTCACTGGAATGAGTGGTTCAGCCGCAGCCCGTAGCCCAGGCCGGCCTGCCCGCCAGGCGAAGGCCACGATCAGGAGGTGGATCCAGTGGATGCCGTCTGGCAGTGGGGCATCAACCTGATCCTGACGCTTCAGCAACACAGCCCCGGGCTCGATCCGGGGATGAAGTTCCTCTCGTTCCTCGGCGGAGAGGAGTTCTTCATGCTGCTCATCCCCTTCGTGTACTGGTGCGTGGACGCCGCGTGGGGGATGCGGATACTCGCGCTCCTGCTCCTTTCGGATTTTGCCAACGGCCTGCTCAAGTGGGCGTTTCACGCCCCGCGGCCATACTGGGTGGACGCGCGCGTGAAGGCGCTGGTTGTCGAGACGAGTTACGGTCTGCCTTCAGGCCATGCCCAGGTCGCCACGGCAATCTGGGGCTCCCTTGCCAGGGCCATCAAGCGGCCCTCGGCCTGGGTGGCAGCCGCGCTGCTCGTACTGGGCATATCCCTATCACGGGTCTACCTGGGCGTTCATTTCCCGCACGACGTCGCCGCCGGCTGGATTGCCGGCGCGCTCGTCCTGGCGGCGTACCTGTGGCTTGAACCGCGTGCGGCAACCTGGCTGAGGCCGAAACCCATCGCGTTCCAGATTGCCGCGGCCCTGCTGCTTTCCGCGGTGATGCTCGCCGGGGCATTCAGCGTGCGCGGCGCAATCGCAGGGATTGCCGACCCGCCCTCCTGGGAGGCGCAGGCCACCGACCCGCGCAGCATGGCCGGTTTCTTCACGAACCTGGGCGTGGCGTTCGGAGCCGGAGCCGGCCTGGCGCTGCGGAGGAGATTCGTTTCGTTCGACCCGGGAGGACCCTGGGCGCAGCGGATA
>JBKJJG010000237.1:0-4838 GCA_046598155.1 bacterium
GTCGATCGCCCGCACGCAGTGCTCATAGAGCGTTCCGCTCTGAGCGGATACCCGGGGGCTGCCATAGGCCCCGTACTGTCCCGGCTCAAGGGGCGGCGCCTCCAGGAACGGCGCCGGGGCATCCAGCACGGCCTGATCTCCGGTTGTCTCCACATAGTGAGCGACCGCATACGGCAGCCAGAGCAGATCATCCGAGCATCGGGTCCGCACACCCAGGCCGGTCCCCGGGTGCCACCAGTGCTGCACATCCCCTTCGGTGAACTGCCTCGCCGCCGCCCGGAGCAGGTGGTCCCGGTAGAGGTCGGGCCGCACGAGGGTGAGCGCCATCACATCTTGAAGCTGATCGCGGAAGCCATACGCACCTCCGGGCTGGTAGTATCCCGAGCGCGCCCACAACCGGCAACTCAGATCCTGGTACAGCAGCCAGCGGTTCATGATCACGTCGAACGAGTCGTCAGGCGTGTGCACCTGCACGGTGTTGAGCACCTCATCCCAACGGGTCCGGACGACTTCGGCGGTGGCCTCGGCGGCTGCCACGGCGCCGTGGCGCCGCATCAGTTCGTCCGCGTGCGCCCGGTCCTGCCCCTCTCCCAGCAGCACGAGCAGCCGCTGCGTGTGGCCGGGTGCAAGCTCGACGCGCATGTGAAGGGCGGCGCACGGATCCAGGCCCGCGCCACACCGGCCCGAAAGACGGCTGCGGTCAAGTGCTGCAGGCCGGGTGAGCGAGCCGTTGCGCCCCAGGAATTCCAGCCGGTCGCCACAAGCCGAGGTGACTGCTTCGGTGACCTGGACGAAGCCGACACGACCCGCAAGCGCTTGATTGTACGGGTTGCGTGCCAGGATCGCGCGCTGCTCGAGGTCGACCTCGGTCACCACATGGAGGTGCTCGCCGGCCCGCGGTGGCCCGAGTGCCCACTCGTTGTACGCGTAGACGCTGAGGCTCACCGGTCGGTCGGCATGGTTTGTCAGGGTGAGCAGTGAGAACTTGACCGGGTCGTCGGGATGCACGAAGATGTCGAGTTCGTGGGTGATGCCGTGGGTCGCGTGCGAGAATCGGGTCATGCCCGCGGAGTGACGCACCACCCACCGGCCGCTGCGGCGGTCGCGGCGCATGGGGCCGGGCGTGGCGGTCCATACGTCGCCCGTGTCATCGTCGCGCAGGAAGATGGCTTCCGCGGTCGGGTCGGTGACCGGATCACCCGCAAAGGGGGTGAGCCGGTGCTCCCGGCTGTTCTCCGCCCAGGTGTACGCCGCCCCCGATGCGGTCACGATGGTGCCGAAACCCGGATTCGCGAGCACATTGGCCCAGGGCATGGGCGTTTCCCGGTCGCCGTCGAGCACCATTACATACTCGCGACCATTGGCAGTGAAGCCCCCCAGTCTGTTGGCGAACATAAGCGACGGCACCTCGGGTGCCGGGGCGTCGGACCACTCGGATTTCGACCCGGCGGGGCGGCGGGGAACGAACGCGGCCGGCCACTCTGGCAGTGCGACCGGCACGTCGAGTTGACCCGCCAGATCGCCGCGGTCGCTGCTCAGGATCGCGCGCGCGGCCGCAGCGAGGAGCAGGCGGCCGGGCTCGCCCAGGCCGTCGCCGCGCAGCAGGAACACGCCGCCTGGACGGTCCTTCCACGCCGCCCACGATCCGCTGTTCAGGAGCGCCTCAATCTGCTCTTGGACTTCATCGCGGTAGCCGACCGCATGGTCGTTCAGGATCACCACGTCGGCGCTCAGGCCCTTCAGGCGCCAGTACTCCTGGGCCTTCAGGACCCGCTGCACCAGAGGGAGCGCGTCCTCCTCCATCACCCGCACGAGCAAGATGGGAAGGTCGCCGGAGATGCCGTGCCGCCACAGCTCAGGTTGCCCCAACCTATTGCGCACCAGGACCTCCGGCTCTGCTCGCAGCGAGGCGTCAGTGTAGAGCACGAGCGAGGCCAGCCGCAGAAAGAGCTGGGAATCCTCGGGGGTGATGGCAAGGTGCCGGAGCTCGATCTGGGCATGAGTGAACGCGAGCGCGAAGGCGCGCGCGGCGGCCGCCGGATCGTGGTATCGTTCCGCGAGCGCCACGGCTGCCTCCTGGTCCGGCGCTATCCCGGTGGAGAACGCAAGGCGGATGAACCCTCCCGGAGCTAGACGGACGCGCACTCGCAGGCTGGCGATGGGGTCGAGCACGGCGCCCGTCGCACCCGAAAGCGGGCGCCCATCGAGCGCAATGGGATCGTCGGGCCCGTGCCCTCGCCCCAGGAACGCCGCCCGATCAGTCTCCCACTCAACCGGGCCCTGCATGTTTCCTTCAATGCCGAGGACGTGCACGGCCCAGGCGCCGGGTGTGCCCGCGAGATGAGGCCGCTTCCCGCACAGCAGCCCCGCACTCGCAGGCAGATATGCCGTCTCGAGGAAAAGCTTTCCGGCGGCGGGGTGGGCCAGGTCATCCACAGGGGACGCCAGCGAGAGTTCAACGTAGCTCGTCACCTCGATCTCGCGGGCGCGGTCACTGGTGTTTGTCACCGAGAGCCGGCGCACTTCAACGTCATCCTGGGGAGAGACGGCAATCTCGAGCCGCGTCTCGATCTCGTCATCCCGGCGGCGAAAGATCGCTTTGTCGGGAAGAAATGTGACCAGGTACTCATCCGGTTCCTTGCGCACCGGGTGGAAGGCCGCGGACCAGACAGACCCGCTGCGGACATCGCGCAGGTAGATGAACTGGCTTCCGAGGTCGCGCGTGCGATCTTCCCGCCATCGCGTCACGGCCAGGCCACGGCACATCGAGGCTCCGCCCCCGGCGTTGGTGACGATGGTCGTATAGTGGCCGTTCGACAGGAAGTGTGCCTCAGGGAACGGCGTGTGCGGAGACCGGAACCGGCGGCCCGTGCCCCCAACCGCAGCCGGCGCGACGGGAGTCGCCTCGGCAGGCCTGGCCCGGGTAATGGAGTATCGCCTGGCCAGCCGCTCCTGCAGCAATAACTCCGTGGCCTGCACCCTTGGATCCGCGTGGAACCGCTCTTGCATGATGGAGTGGCGCAGCACGTTGTCCAGGGCAATGAGGGACATCCCTTGATGGTGGGCCAGAAAGGCTTTGACGATAACCCCCGGCGCGTGGCTTCGTCTCTCTTCCGGCTGATCGCTCGCTTCGAAGGGTCTGGGCGACGTGTAGTCGATGGCTTCGTAGTAGCCATAGCGCCCCTCCAGCCCCTCTCGTGAGAGACGCCTCATGTTACGAACGGCCTGTTCCGGATCCACCATGGCGGCAAGAAGGGTCGCGTAGGGTGACACCACCAGGTCATTCGCCAGCCCGCGCTTCAACCCCAACCCGGGCACGCCGAAGGCCTTGTACTGGTAGTGGCCCCGGTGATTGAGGAAGTTGAACGCCGATTCCGAGATGCCCCATGGGACGCCTCGGGCGTTCGCATACTCGATCTGGACACGCACGACGTTTGAACAGGTCTGATCGAGAAGCGTTCCCGGGTACGACCTGGTGAGCAGGAGCGGCATGAGGTATTCGAACATCGACGCGCTCCACGAGACCAGGGTGGGGCGTCCGCCTGCGCTGACGAGCAGGCGTCCCAGATGAAACCAGTGTTCCTGCGGGACGTCGCCTTTCGCGATGGCGACAAAACTTGCGAGCCGCGCCTCTGAGGCGAGCAGGTCATAGAAGGATGCGTCGTACCGGCCGGGACCCTCGGCATCGGCGAGCCGATAGCCGATGGCAAAGAGCTTGCGCTGCGAGTCAAAGAGGACCGCAAAGTCCATAGCGTCCACGAACGCGGCGGCCCGCTCGGCCAGCCCTTCCAGCCGCCGGGCGATAGCCGGATCTCGTCCGTCAGGAGTGCGGGGCTCCATGGCCTCCACGAGCCGCTGCGTCCAGAACAGAGCCTCTTCCCGCTCGGGCGAGGCGGTGGATTCCTCCTCGAAAAGCGCGCTCGCCTCACGGAGGTGGGCGGCTCGATCAGCAAGCCCGGCGAGCTTCGCCACCGGCGCCTCTCCTCCCGCGAGCACCGCCTGCACCGCTTCGAGATCACGGCGCAGGCGGACGGCACCATCTCCCGGTGCAGGGGGGCCCGCCGCCAGCGCGGTCAGGCTGTCGAGCACAATGGCCGCGACATCACCACAGCCCTCACACTGTCTCACCGGGTCCTGGGGTTCGTTCGCCACCTGCCGGAGCCCGTGGGCCAGCGCAATTAACGCGCCGGCCAGGTTGCCGCTGTCCACCGTCGAGACGTAGCGGGGCGACAGCGGCGCAAGGGTCTTCGTGTCGTACCAGTTCAGGAGATGGCCTTCGAAATGCTCGAGGGCCTCGATCGTCAACATCGTGCGCTCCAGCCTCTCAGCCATCTCGATCGTGGGGATGTAGCCGAGGTCGTGGGCGGCCAGCGTCGAGAGTAGTCCTAGGCCGATGTTGGTCGGTGACGTGCGGGGGGCCAGGGCCTCCACCGGCGCTTCCTGATAGTTGTCCGGCGGAAGCCCGTGGTTCTCGGGTCCCATGAACGTCTCGAAATATCGCCAGGTCTTGCGGGCTACGCGCCGGAGCACCGCCCGGTCGGCGGGACCGAGGTCGAATCGCCTGGCGACAACAGGACGGCTGAGCGCGTATGCGATGACAGGAGCCGCCAGCCAGAGAGCCAGGAATGGAGCGGCAACGAGCGCGGCGCCTGTGCGGGTGGCGAGCGTCACGCAGAGCAGGATGACCGCGATGAGGGGACTGACCGCCAGCTCGAGGATGAACCGCGCGACCCCATACCCGCGAACGAGGCGCGCGACTCTCGCCGCCGTGTCCCACGCCAGAAGCTGTCCCCGACCGGTGATCAGCCGCACCAGGGTGACCACGATCGCATGCACGG
>JBKJJG010000012.1:0-2316 GCA_046598155.1 bacterium
CCGGCATGAACGGGCTGGCCGGCTGCGACCGTGTAGCATTGCTGCCCTGGCGGCGGGCGGGGCCCAGGTAGACGGTCTGCCCCTGCTCGACACCGCGCACGATCTCCACCTGCCGGCCGTCGGTGGCCCCGGTTTCGACCACCACCGGGGTAAGCTTCCCGTTCTCCAGGAGAATGAGCACCTTCGCATCCTGCCCCCGCACCGCTTCCGCGGGCACCAGGAGCACGCCCTGACGCTCGGTGATGATGAACTCGGCGTCCAGGCTCATGCCCAGTCGAAGGGCCTGGTCAGGGTTCTCGATCTCCACGATCACCTCGTACTGGGTCACGTTCTGAACGACCGAGGCCTGCGGTGCGATGCGCGCCACCTTGCCTTTGAAGGTGCGCTGGGGCAGCGCGTCCGCGGTAACACGCACCGCCAGGCCCGGCGTAATCTGCGCTATGTCGGACTCGTCCACGCCGACCGCCGCCTGCACAACCCGCATGTCGGCAATCGCCATCACCAGGGTGCCGCCGGCGCCGGTGCCACCGATCACGCTCTGACCCACCTGCACGAGCTGGCGCGCAACGATCCCGGCGATCGGCGCCAGAATCCGTGTCTCGCCCAGCCGGTCGCGCGCCTGCGTCAGCTGCGCGCGAACGTTGCGGACCTGGGCCTCGGACGCCGTCACGTCCGCGGCCTGCACGCCCTCCTGCAGCCGCGCTGTCCTGGCCTGCGCCAGTGCCGCCTCGGCCTGCCGAACCTGCGCGCGGAACACCTCGATCTCCTCGGGCCGGCTTCCGGTGGTCACCTCGCGCAGCCGTGCCTGGGCAGACCGGAGTTGCGCCTGGGCTAAGTCATGCTGGTTCTGCACCTGGTCGAGCTGCGCGCGGGAGACCAGACCGTCTGTGAACAGGTCGCGCGTCCTGGCCAGGTTCGCTCGCGCCAGTTCCGCCGAGAGCTCGGACTGCCGCAGGGATTCCCGTGCCTGATCGAGCTGCTCAGGCCGCGAACCGGCCAGCACTTGGGCGAGGCGGGCCGTCGCGGTGGCCAGCGACGCCTCGGCCTCGGCCACGCGGGTCTGCGTCTGCGCGCGGGTCAGGGCAAGCTGGCTGCGGGACTGCTCGAGCCGGGCCTGCGCCGGGGCGAGCTGTGCGGTCCGGGTCTCGTGTTCGGCCTGGGCATCGCGGTCGTCAATGATCACCAGCAGTTGGCCCCTGGAGACCGCATCGCCTTCCTGCACGCGCACCTCAACCACGGTGCCGGTGGCGCGCGAGCGGACCTCCACCTGAGAATAGGGCTTCAGCGTCCCGGTGGACGAGACGCTTAGAACCAGGCTGCCGCGCGCCACCCGCGCGGTACGAGGCCCCTCATCAACCGGTCTCAGGGCCGCACGGCCGCGGTAGATCCAGGCCCCGCCGGCGACCACGGCCAGCACAACCACAATGGCAACGATACGCTTCACCCCGACCCTCCGGAAAGAAAACTCTCATTGTTTGACGCCGGGCTCAGGAGCCGCGTTGAGTCGCATCCACCAGGAGCACGGCCTCGCCGTCCAGCACCGCCTCGTCCCGTTGGTTGACGCAGGACGTTCGGAGCCGAAGACGCCGTCGTTCGGCGTCGTAGGAGGTGACCTCGGCGGTCGCCGTGATTGTATCACCAATGCGGACCGGCCTGAGAAAGGTAAGGGTCTGGCTGAGGTAGATGCCCCCTGGACCGGGCAGGTGCATGCCCAGGACCGCCGAGATCAACCCGGCGGTCAGCATGCCGTGGGCGATCCGCCCACCGAACCGGCTGCCGGAGGCGAACTCGGGATCCATGTGCAGCGGGTTGAGGTCCCCGGTCAGATGGGCGTACGCCTCGATGTCGGCCTCAGAGATGGTCCGGGTGACGGCGGCCTTCTGCCCGGGCGTGAAGCTCATCGCGCGGTCCACCCCGCGTCCATCGTCAGCGCGGTCCCAGTGACCATGCTGGCGGCGTCCGAGCAGAGGTACACGACCATTGCGGCAACCTCGTCGGGCTCGATCATGCGCTTGATCGCGTGGGGCTCCAGCATGATGCGCTGCACAACTTCGGTTTCGGGAATGCCGTGCACCCGGGCCTGTCCGGCAATCTGCCCCTCAACGAGCGGCGTGCGGACATATCCTGGACAGACGGCGTTTACCGTAACCCCGCTGCCCGCGACCTCCCAGGCAGCCACTTTGGTGAAGCCCACGACGCCGTGCTTGGCAGCAACATAAGCCGACTTGAAAGGCGAGGCGACCAGCCCGTGCGCCGAGGCGATGTTGACCACGCGGCCCCACTGCCGCCCGATCATGTGGGGCAGGGCGTACCTGG
>JBKJJG010000089.1:0-3848 GCA_046598155.1 bacterium
ATCTTCCCGGCCTCCCTGTCCTGCTGGGCGGCCCCCGGGGGTCCGTCCCACGGCCACCGCGTAGAGGACGCTGGCGCGCGTCCCGTCGAGCCCCAGCAGTGCGTCCAGCATGGCGTCGTCGAGCCCGCCCAGAGCGACCGCGCCGAGGTCCAGCGCCGCGGCCGCCAGGTATATGTTCTGGGCGGCATGTCCTGCCTCCAGGAGCACAAAACGGTAGCCCCTGGCCCCGTACCTGTCCGTGGTCCGCGCGAAGACGCCTGCCAGGACGATCAGCAGGCCGGCTTGCTCAACGATTGCCGGGAAGGCTGAGGCGGCCACGAGCTCGCTCATGCTCGACTCTGGGGAACCAAGCGCCACCAACGCCGCGCCGTGAGCGGTGACATCGTAGTGGTAGGGACCAGGATGGATCCCTCCAGGGGGAATGGGAAACCAGAAGTACGCGTCAATCGGATAGCAGGCGCCGGCCGATGGAACGGTCCGCCGCGCGTGGAGGCCGTTCCCATTGGCGCCGATCATGCCGGCTGCCGCCCAGAGCAGTGTCCCGGCTTCCTCCAGGTCGAGTGGGAGCCCGGCGAACTCGCGAGCGGACCTGCGGCGGCGCAGGGCGGCATCAAGTCCGACGCCCAGGCGGGCTCCCGATGCCAGCGCCGGCAGGGCCAATGGCGGACCGCGGCGCGGCCGCGCCGGCGCAGGACCTCCTGCCCTGGACTGGGCCGCGGCACGCCGTGAGACCTCGGCCCAATCCGACGGCTTCCACTTGCTGCTCTCGTGAAAGACCTCCCACAGGGGGTGGTCGGGTATCACGCATGGCTCCAGCGGCATCTGCGCGCCTCAAGGAAACGGATGTGGGTACGGGTTGATCACGTCCCCTCCCATCAGCCCCAGGCGCTCCGGTACCTCCCAGAGGCGCGAGTATCCCAGGAACCGGTGGGCGTGCGAGGGCGCGATGTCCAGCAGGCCGGGCACTAGCACCCTGACCGCCACGAACCCGCATGCCGCCAGGTCCGGCGTCGTCAGGTCAACTGCGAGCGCGGGCTTGCCTCGCCGCTCGAGCCCCTCTAGGCAGCACCTCAGGTCCGCTTCAGGAGAACCGCTCGCGTCAGCCAGATCCTCCAGGTGGACCGGTGCGGTGGCAGAGTCCACCAGGAAACCCAGGTAGGCCAGGGATTGCGGCTGACCGTAGAGGCGCACGTGATCGGAGAACCGCCTGACGTTCGCGAAGTTGGGGCCGGGATCGAAGCCCGTGCCTCCGCCCATCTGTCGGAGCCAGGCACGGGTCTGGACGGCCTCCAGGAGCGCCTTGAGCAGCGCGGCCGCCGGGTCCAGGCGCGCGGCCGCGCCAACGGCCGCAACGCTGGAGCCGGCCTTGGGATCGAGCGCGACGACCAGAACAACGCTGATCCCCAGGTCGGTCGGCAGTAGCCTGCATAGGAAGGTGAGCCCGCTGTGCCCAAACCGGTCGCGCACGATGGAGGCCAGCGGGCCTGAGCGCGGCAGGAGCACCGGGGTCGTCGGCAGGCGCCGCCACCAGGTGAGGGCGAAGGCGTCCCGTTCAACGGCCTCGAGCAGAGCCGCCAGCAGGGCCGCGCTCCGGGTGCGCGCGCACGCCAGGCCGGTTGAGATCGCGGGGCCGATGTTGGCAGTCCACGGCTCCTGGCGTTCCACAAGGAACACCCTCTTGGCCGGCACCCAGGCCGCTCCGCCTCCGATCAGGTCCTGCCCTGCCACCCACTCAAGGACAGTGTCCTCCTCGAGCCTGGCGTAGGGCAGCCCGGCCTTCCACTGCTCGGACGAGAACAGCGCGTACGCATCCGGATGAGGACCACCCACTTCGTGCCAGGTGGCCTTCACGAGATCGGCCCGATCCGGGAACGACGCGGAGTACCGTTCGAGCACCTCGCCCACGGCCCTGGCCGCGGCGCGATCGCGTCCGAGTCCCACGCCGCTGGCGGAGATGACGAACGACAGGCGGTGATCGGGCAGCGCGGTGCGGGCGGCATCGGTGCCTGCCGCTGCCACGCAGGCCACGTCCGGCTCCTCAGGCGGCATGGGAATCGTGGCCAACGCTCCGAGGACGCCTGCCACCGGGGTCGTCAGGCGGCCGGCACTGTCCAGAGTGTCGGCGGCGTCGGCCTGGTCGAGTTCGGCTACAACTGCACTGTGCACGGAACCGATACCTGCCGGCGGAGGGGCCGGACCGATGCGCAGGCCGGGCAGCGAGGGAGCCGGAGTACGTCGGCCCGGGTCCATGCCAGGGTGCGCAGGTGAATCCGGATCAGTCTGTCCTCGAGTGTGGGCCGGTCGGCACCGAGCAGAGCCTTGAGCACCTCCACCGCCACGATGCCTGCCGCGACCTGGACCGCGGCGGGAAGCATGGGCCGGCTGCCCACCCGAATCAGCCGAAGCGGACCCGGCGCCAGGGCCTCGGCCCTGACCCGTAGGCACACAAGGCAGGCGGAGCGACCTGGCACGATGAGCGGGCCGAGCGTGATCTCTGCCGCGTCGCTGATGACCGGCAGCCAGGGTGTACCGGTGGCAAGACTAAGGGCGTTTAGCTGCATGAGCGACGCATCGCGCAGGCTCGCCCCGCAGCCCACGAGGAGCGACGCGCGACCGAGCTGATCTGCCGCGGCTTCGGTCGCGGGCTGCCCTCCATTGCATGGAAGCCCGAGGACGCGCACCTGGCAGTCCTGCAACAGCCGCTCGATGGACCGGGAGATCCGGTCATCTCCCCACAGGCAGACCGCGGCACCCTCCAGCCGGGCGATCAGGTGACCTACATCACCCGGGCAGGCCAACGCCCGAAGGAACTCAACAACCTCTGAGCCGGCCTCCTGGGGCTGCTCCAGGTGCCCGCCGGCAACCAGCAGACCACCGGCGGCCAGCTGGGCGACCAGGCGCTCGACCACTTCGGCGGAGCACCCGGTTAGCGCGGCGCACATCTCGCTCACGGTGTGCTCGCCGTCCAGAACCGGGAGGAGGTCGGGAAGGAGCGACCCGACCCCTGAGCCGGAGAGGCGGACAGATCTTCCCGGCGACCTGAGCTCCACGTCACACTCCCCAACAGCGTACACCGACCAGAAGTCTGGCAGGAGCGGCCTATAGGGTTCAGGTGCGTCCACGAGCGTCTCCTCGGACATATACCGGGCGGGTCTCTCACGCAACTCTCATGCCGCGCCGCATCAGGACTCCGCCCGTGGGGGCTGTGGTCACAGCCCCCACGGGCTGCCCAACCTACATCATGTCGCCACCGCCACCACCACCGGCACCACCGCTGCAGCAACAGCAGCAGCAGCACGCGATGACGATGTCTCCGCCGCGATCGAACAGGGTCACGCTCTCGAGCTCAACGATCTGCAGTTCCATTGTGGGTCACCTCCTCCGGCGCCAGGATGCGCGCCAGAGCAACCCCGGTGCGCCCGGCCCGTGGTCCGCCCATTCTATCGGCGCGCACCGCCCGGCGTTGCGGTACCGGATCGCCGCACCGCCCGGGCCAGCGTCAGCACAACGACCCGATCGGCCCCGGCGTCTTTCAGCGCGAGCGCGCACGCCGCAGCCGTGGAGCCGGTCGAGAAGACGTCGTCCACGAGCAGCACCGTCCCGCCAACGGCGACCTCCCCAGGCGCAAAGGCGCTCCGCACGTTGCCCTGCCTGGCGCAGGCACGCAACTCCACCTGAGGGCGGCCCTGGTAAACCCGCCGCAACGCCTGGGCAGCGCAGGGCACGCCCAGCATGGAAGCAACCGGTCGAGCCAGCAGGTCTGACTGGTTGAAGCCGCGGGCCCTGAGCCTAGCGGGATGTAGGGGCACGGGAACGACCACTCTGACGCCGCGGGTGGTCTCCGGGGG
>JBKJJG010000209.1:0-2566 GCA_046598155.1 bacterium
TCCATCGTTATCGCCGCGGTCTTTGCGCTACTCGGACTCCTCCCGCTGGCCGGGAGGCGCATCCGCCGGCCGCTGCTGTGGCTGTGCCTCCTCGGCGGCGTGGCCGCAGGGTTCTTCGCCAGGGAGGCCACCAAGATGGCATGGGACTGGCTGGGTCCGATCGGAGGCCTTGAGCGCAGCCCTGCTGGCCTCACGATCAACCTGATGATCGCCGCACTGGTAGGGGAGCTCCTCAAGGCCACCGCCCCGCTGATGGCGATCAGCTTCACGCCCGCGGACGCTGTGACCGGGCTCGCCTACGGCGCCGCATCGGGTGCCGGGTTCGGGCTGGTGGCAGGGCAGCAGTTCCTCGCGCTGGCCCTGGGTCTGGTAGGGACGCCGTTCATCACGCCACTCTCGACGGCCGTTGCCGTCGTGGCGTGGTTCTTCCCAACCCTCGCCCACATCGTCACGACGGCGTATCTGATCCGTGCGGGGGTTCGGGGCGGGCTGGGCCTGGCGCTCCTGTTCGTCGTGGCCCTCCAGACGATCTTCGGTCTGGCACAGAAGCTGCCGTTGGCCGGAGGGATCCCGACCGGGGTACTGCTGACCGCGGCGATCTCGCTCTGGCTGCTCGTCCACCTCTGGAGGGCGCGAGTGCGCGCCGGCTCGTTGGCCTCGGTCGTCCCGTGAGGGCAGAAGCCGTGGCAGTCGATCCGGTCTCAACGGGCTGGTCGGCGCTGCGGGTGTTCTTCTCCGAGGGCGCCGAAGCGCTCCAGCGGGCAACCGTCGCGTTCGAGGCCGCCGAGAGCGAGGTCCGTGCGTCAGGAGACTCGTCACGCCATATCCTGTGGCTCCTGGGCCTCTCCACGGCACTGCGGCATTCCCGGCGGCCCGAGCCGATGGAGGAGGGGCTGGCACGGGCTCGCGAACTGGTCAACCTGACGGCCCGGATACTGGGCGAAGAGGCCACTGTGCCGTACCGTACTCACGTGGAGGATTTCTACAGGGATCTCGCGGACGTTGTCCCGGCTCAGGCGGATGGGTTCCTTGAGGCCGGTCTGGACTACTCCGACCGCACGATGCGTCTTGCAAGGCGAGGCAGGCGCGACGAGTGGATTGCCGCCGCCGCGGCCAGCCGGGGTGACCTGGTGCTGCGCGCGGGCCGTCCCGCCGATCGCCGGGCAATCCGCCGGGCGATCGCGCTGCACAAGGAAGCGCGCCGCCGCTGGCCGGCCGGGCACCGCGATGGCCGCGCGCAGGTCGGTCTGGGATATGCCGAGACGCTGCTGTGCGATGGTCGGGCCGGGGAAGCCGAAGGGATCGCCCGGGAGGCGCTGGCCGTCTTCATCGCGGGCGGCGACCGCTACCACGAGGCGGCCGCCCGGCTGATCCTGGCGCGGGTGCTCTTTGCGCTGGATCGGAGTGAGGCGCTGGACGAACACGCGGCAGCGGTAGCCCTCTTCCGGACGCTGGGATGCAGGTGGGAACTCGCCCGTGCCCAGGAGGCGCTGGCATGAGACGCGCTGCGCTGGTCGGGGCCGTGGCCGTCCTTGTGACGCTGGGGCTTTCTGCCGGGACTGCGCGGGCGGCGCCGACGCTGGACGACCAGATCCACTCGATCGCGAACGAGCTGATGTGCCCGGTCTGCGCCGGCCAGACCGTCGCCGAGTCCGGGGCCCAACTTGCCGTCCAGATGCGTGCGATCATACGCGAGCGGCTGCAGCGGGGCGAGACCCGGGAGCAGATCATCGCCTATTTCGTGGCGCAGTTCGGCGAAGGGGTGCTCGCCGCGCCGCCGCGCCGGGGCATAGGCCTGCTTCTCTGGCTGTCGCTGCCCCTGGTCCTGGGCATCGGGTTCCTTGTGCTCATCCTGTTTGTGCGTCGCAGCGCGACCGGAGGGTCCGCCGTTCCCGCCCGCCCCGCTCCCAGGCCCCCGACCCCTGTCGAAGCCGAGCGGATAGAGCGCGAGCTGCGCGAGCTCGAGTGAGGGTTTCGGATGCGCATCGGGGTCGTATCAGATGTCCACGCGAACCTCGAGGCGCTTGAGGCGGTCCTCGCGCACCTGGACCGTCAGGCCCCGGACATGCTGGTGTGCCTCGGGGACTTCGTTGGCTACGGCCCAGATCCCAACGCGTGCGTCGAGCGGCTCCGTCCGCTGCTGAGGGCGGCGGTGATGGGCAACCACGACCAGGCAGCCCTGGGCGATTCTCCGACCGATCACTTCAACCTGTTCGCCGGGGAAGCCATCGTATGGACCCGGCAGGCGTTGGAGGCTGACCCCCGAGCCTATATGAGTGCGCTTCCCCTGCGTGCCGACCTCGCGGACGACCCCACGGCGCCCTCAGGTCTGCTGCTCGCGCACGGTAGCCTGCGCCGGCCGCTGGACGAGTACATCCATGATGCCAGGATCGCCCGGGCGAGCTTCCTGGCGGCGCCGTTTGAGATAGCACTCGTAGGTCACACCCACCACCCCGCGGTCTTTGCGGAGTCGAAGCGACGGGTGAGCACGCAGGGTCTGCTGCCCGAGGTTCCGCGGGTCTTGACGCAGGGGGCCCGGTACATCATCAATCCCGGCAGCGTCGGG
>JBKJJG010000303.1:0-4712 GCA_046598155.1 bacterium
CGAAGACCGGTCAGTCCTGACCGGGGCGTCCCTCAAACAACCCGCGTTTGACATCTGCCTGATTGCACGTCTCCGCTTCTTCTCGAGCAAAGCATTCTGCTCAATATCAGCGGAATATACCCAACTATCAGGCAGATGTCAAACGCGGGTTGTTTGAGGGACGCCCCGGTCAGGACTGACCGGTCTTCGCCTCGTCGCGCCGGGCCTTGAGTCTCCGGCCCAGCCGCTTGGGCAGCGCCCAGACGACGTGATCTGTCGAGGACACCTCGATGCCGAACGTCTCCATGTCGCGCAGGTTGGCCTTGTGCGCTTCGGTATCGCCCGCGACGGTCCCGTCCGACGCGACCACGACCTCGAAGTCATGGGCGAGGGCGTCGTACGCGGTGCACCGGACGCTGCCGAGGGTCTCAACCCCGGCCAGCACCACGAGCTCGACCTCCTGGGCCAGCAGCACGGCTTCCAGGTCGGTTTTGTGGAAGGCGCTCCACCGCTGCCTGGGTACCACGGCCTCGCCGGAGATCGGCTCGAGTCCCTCGACAGGCGCATGCCCGGGCGTGCCGGGCACGAACGCGCCGCCGGCCCGGAGGAACCGGTCACGCCGCGTGATCTCTATGTCCGTGCCGTCTGCCCGGTACTCCCGCGTCACGTGGACGACCGGCAGGCCGTGCTTCCGGAAGGCATCCAGCAGCTTCCGGACATTGGGGAGCACGCCCTGAGCGCCGCGCACCTCGAATGCCGCGCCGGGCAGGCAGGAGTCGTTCTGCATGTCAACGATGAGCAGTGCTGGCTTTCCCATGGTTGCTCCTCTCAGACGGTCAGCTCAGACTGTCAGCGCCGGTCCTCGGTAGGCCCAGCTCGTGAGTCGGTGCTCGATGACCGCGAAGAACGCGAACAGCGCCACGCCCATGGCCGCGACCACAATCAGCCCGGCAAACACGAGCGGCACCTCGAAGCGTGAGCTGGCCGCGATCATCAGGTAGCCGATGCCCTTGTTCGCTGCCACGGTCTCCGAGATCACAGAGCCCACGAACGCCAGCGTGACCGACACCTTGAGCGACGCGAAGAAGTAAGGCAGCGATCGGGGAATGCCGACCTTCATGAAGATCTCGCGCTTGGAGGCACCCAGCGACCGCAGCACGTCCTGCAGCTCCGGTTCCAGCGTGGCCAGCCCGGTGGCCACGTTCACGACGATCGGGAAGAACGAGATGAGGAACGCGGTGAGGATTGCCGGTATAGTACCGATTCCAAACCAGATGACGAGCACGGGCACGATCGCGGCCTTGGGCACGCTGTTGAACGCCACCAGCAGGGGGTAGAGCGCCCGGTACACCAGCGTGGAGTAGCCGATGGCCAGCCCCAGCCCCATTCCTCCGACCAGCGCCATGGCGAATCCCGCCAGGGTCGTGTACAGCGTCTGCGAGGCGTTGAACCAGATGGCCTCGCGCCACTTCACCAGCGCTACCCACACCGCACTGGGTCCGGGCAGGATGAACTCGGGCACGCGCAGCAAGGCGACCCCTGCTTCCCAGATGACGAAGACGGACACGATCACCACCAGCGGGGGCAGCCATTCGGTTAACAGGTTCGTGCGCTTCATCGCCCCAGCACCTCGCCGATCTGGCGCCTGATCTCGTGATATGTCTCCGTGAATTGCGCGCCGAAAGTGTCCTCAAGCGTGCGCGGGCGCGGAACGTCCACGGCGGTCCGTGAGACGATCCGCCCGGGGCGCGTGCTCATCACGTACACGGTGTCCGCTAGGAACACTGCCTCGCGTAGGTCATGGGTCACCAGCAGTACGGTGAACCGCCGCTGCATCCACAGGGCCTGCAGGACCTGCCAGAGCTCCTCTCGGGTGAAGGCGTCCAGCGCGCCGAAGGGCTCGTCCAGAAGCAGGATCTCTGGATTGTGGATCAGGGCGCGGCACAGACTGGCCCGTTGCTGCTGCCCTCCTGAGATCTGCCAGGGGTGGCGGTCGTCGAACCCTTCCAGGCCGACCGACGCGAGCAACTCGCGCGCCTGCGCAACGTACTCCGCTCGGTGGCGGCGGAACCGCGCCTTGTGCGGGGCGACGACCTCCAGCGGGAGCAGGACGTTGCCCATGACCTTGCGCCAGGGGAGGAGGATCGGGTTCTGAAAAGCCATTCCCACGTTCTTCTGCGGACCGCGCACCTGCACGTTTCCCACGCTGGCGCTGCCCTTGCCGGGCACGACCAGGCCGGCCAGGACCTTGAGCAGCGTGGTCTTTCCACAGCCGCTGGGCCCGGCCACCACCACAAACTCGCCCCGCCGCACCGTGAGACTAACATCCTCGACGGCGCGGACCGCCTGGCCCTCGTGTTGATAGTCCAGCGTGACGTTGTCGAGTCGGACGAAGGTCTCTTCAGCCGTGAGGTTGGTCAAAACCGTCCCTCTGCGAAGGCATCAATCATGGCGCGCACGTCGTCTCCAAGGGGATACAGGATGGGGCAGGTGCACCCGGCGGCCACGTACTCGCGGACCTTGGCGCGGCACTCCTCCGGTGTGCCCGAGGCGGTTATCATCTGGACCACCTCGTCAGGCACCAGGCGCATCGCCCGGTGGATCTCCTCCGGCCCGGCCGGCCAGGTAAGCACCTTGCCGATCTCGTCCAGCAGCGCCGGGTTTACCCCGCTGGCCTTCATGATGTGGGGCTGCTGGCCGAGGTACTGCGTGACCAGTTCGCGGGCGCGGTCCAGGGCCAAAGCCCGGTCCTCGTCCAGGGAGCAGACCACGAGCTGGGGCCGGTCGAGGTCCTCGACCCTCCGCCCGGCCCGGGCGGCACCCGCGGCAAGGGCTTCCATCGCAGTCTTGTTGTAGCTGGGGCTGACCAGGTAGTTCAGCAGCACCCCGTCGGCGATCTCACCGGTCAACTCCATCATCTTCATCCCGGTTGCGCCGATGTAGATGGGCACCTTCTTGGGCGATCGGTCGCCGTGCACAATGTCGAGCTCGATGTCGGTGACGTTCACGAACTCGCCGTGGTAGGTCACCCTCTCCATGGCCAGCAGCCGTCGGGTGACCTCGACGACCTCGCGCATCGCCTGCAGCGGCTTGCGCCGGTTCACCCCGACCTTGGTGGCCAGCGGCTCCCACCAGGCGCCGACCCCGAGCATCACCCGGCCCGGCGCCAGGTCGTCGAGGGTGGAGAACGTCGCTGCCAGCAGCCCCACGTTGCGCGTCCAGAGGCTGACGACCCCCGTACCCACCTTGATCCGGTCGGTGACCGCCGCGAACGCGGCCAGCGGGATCGTGGCCTCGCGGACGAGACGGCTCTCCGCCTGCCACACCGCCTCGAACCCGCGCTCCTCGGCGTACCGCACGTACTCCATCCCCTGACGAATGGGATGCTTGTCCTGCAGGTACAGGGCTACGCGTCCACCGCCCGGTGTCATGGCTACGATCCTCCTGCGGGTTCGAACTCGTGAGGCCCAATTCTCTCAAGGCGGCGCCACAGCCGCTCTGTTTGCACCCTGGCGTCCGCGGCGAGCCGGTCCTGATCCACCCTTGTCAGCCGCCGATCCGCTACCACAAGCTCGCCGTCCACAACCACGTCGCGCACGTGTTGTGCCGAGAGGCCGAAGAGCCAGTGGCCGGCCAGGTTGCCCTCGTGCAGCGGCGTTGGGGTGGGGTAATCCAGCACCGTGATGTCTGCGGGCGCGCCGGCCTCGATCCGACCCAGTGCGGGTTCGCCCAGGATCCGCCCGGCCATGCGCGCGCCCGCGGCCATGCGCTGGAGCGGCCATGCGAAGCCGAGGAAGAGATCGTCCTCCCGGGCCCGCCAGTACGCCGCCGCCGACTCAGCGAACATGTCGGCGCCTATGCCGTCGGTGCCGAGCACCACGCGCTCTCCAAGACGGCCCACGCGCGCGCGGCCGACCGAGTTGTTCATGTTGGACCGCGCGTTGTGCGCCACGGTCGCGCCAGACTGGAGAATCGCGGCGATCTCGCCATCGTCCACGTGAACGCAGTGGACCAGGACCGCCCGATCGTCCAGTGCGCCGGCATCAGCCAGCCGGTGCACCACGCGCCGGCCGAAGCGCGCCAGGGCATCGCGCTGGTCGGCGCCGTCCTCGGCCACGTGGACGTGAACGCCCGCGCCTGCTTCACGCGCGACCTCGACGCAGGCGGCCAGCGTATCCGCCGAGAGAGTGAACGAGGCGTGCGCGCCCACCAGTCCTCCTGCCAGGGGCCGCCGCGCGGCCAGGAACCGCTTGTTTTCCTCGACCCCGGCGCGCGCCCGCTCAGGCCCGTCGCGGTCGGTGACCTCGTAGCAGAGGACCGAGCGCAGGCCGAGTTCACCGAGCGCGTCCGCGATTACGTCGAGGGAGCCCGCGATGGCGTTGGGCGAAGCGTGGTGATCCACGACGGTGGTCGTGCCGGAGAGCAACGCGCTCATCGCGCCGGCCAACGCCGATGCGCGGACCGTCTCCTCGTCCAGGGCACGGTCCAGCCGCCACCAGACGCGCTGCAGGATCTGCGTGAAGTTGGCCGGGGGCTCCAGGCCGTAGGGCATGCCCCGCGCCAGGGCGGAGTACAGATGGGTGTGCGCGCAGACGTTTCCAGGGATTATCAAACAGCCCGAGCAATCCCGGCGGGGGAGACCCTCCGGAGCCCGACCGAGCGCCTTCACCCTGCCTCCCTCGATCAGAACGTCGGCCTGGAGGAGCGCGGGAGCGTCCAGCGATGTGAGTACC
>JBKJJG010000064.1:0-3530 GCA_046598155.1 bacterium
CGGGGGCGCGATCGCCCCCACGGCGACGGTGATCGAGGTGCGCAGGATTTCCTCGATGACCTTCAGGCCGTGCCGGATCTCCGGGAGGCGGTCTCCGGACACCGAGAGCCGGATAAAAACATAATGGCCTTCCCGGTACCTCTGTATCGGGTAGGCCATGCGGCGCTTCCCCCAGACGTCCGTGTGCTCGATCGCCGCGTCCTGCTCGATCAAGCGCTGGGTTGCCCTCTCTATGACCGAGCTCATGGCCTCGGCGTCGAGATCGGGCTTGACGATATAGACAAGATCATACTGAGGCAACGCAGCCCCTCCTCCTCTGGTCTTTCAGGCCCATGGAACCGGGCCTGAAGGGCGTTCCGCCCGCAGCCCTCCTTTCGGTTGGCACCTGAGGAGGGCAGGAGGAACGCGCGGCTTTCTGCCCGTTGTCGGGCGCGCCGCGCGTTCTGCAAGCGACGCCAATTGTACCATCGGCCGGGTAGAGGCACAAGTACAGGGGGTGGAGGGACGCGGACCCGCGGCTACACCGCGAAGCGGAAAGTGATCACGTCCCCGTCGGCAACCTCGTAGTCGCGGCCCTCGGTGCGCACCGCGCCGTGATCGCGCGCCGCGTGCAGGCTGCCGGCGGCGACCAGGGCATCCCAGGCAATCACCTCTGCGCGGATGAACCCACGCGCCATGTCGGTGTGGATCGCGCCGGCGGCTCCGAGCGCGGTGGTCCCGCGGGGGACCGGCCATGCGCGCACCTCGTTCGAGAGCACCGTGAAGAAGCTCACCAGGCCCACCGTGGCGAATCCCAGGCGTATCAGCCGGTTGGCGCCGGGTTCCTCCAAGCCCGTTGCGGCCATGTATGCCTGGGCCTCGTCCTGGGGCAGGTCGCCGAGTTCGGCTTCCAGGCGTGCGGCCAGGCCGATGAACGCGGCGCCCTGGCGATCGGCCAGCGCGCGCAGCGCCGCCGCCGGGGGTCCTCCGTCGGGGAGGAGGCGCTCATCGAGGTTGGCAACGTAGATGACGGGCTTGGCGGTGAGCAGGCGCAGTTCGCGAACCAGGGCGCATCCGGGTGCCCCGAGCGAATGCCGCCTCGCGGGCACGCCTTCGGCCAGCGCGGCCGCCATGCGCTGCAGCAACGCCCCTTGCTCCCGCGCGGACACCTCTCCGGCCTTGGCCCGCGTCGCCGCCCGTTCGCGCGCCCGCTCGACGGTCTCGAGGTCGGCCAGCGCCAGTTCCGTTTCCACGATCTCGGCATCGCGCACCGGAACCATACCGGCCTCACCCAGGGGTGCGCCGGCGTCGGAGAAACAGCGGACAACGTGCACGATCGCGTCCACCTCGCGGATGTGGGCTAGGAACCGATTGCCCAGTCCTTCACCGCGGGAGGCGCCTGCCACGAGCCCTGCGATGTCAATGAAGCGAACGGTCGCCGGCACCGTGCGGGCAGGGTGGATCACCCCGGCCACCGCCTGCAGGCGCGGGTCCGGAACTGCCACCTGCCCAAGGTTGGGTTCTATCGTGGTAAACGGGTAGGAAGCCACCGCTGCGCCGGCACGGGTCAACGCGTTGAAGAGCGTTGATTTCCCTGCGTTGGGAAGGCCAACCAATCCCAGTGCCAGGCTCATGGGCGCGTCAGGCCTCGTGGGCCGCGTGAACCCTGTTGCCTCCGGACCGCTTGGCGATGTACTGGGCCCGGTCCACCGCCTCGACCAGCGCGCTGGCCGTGGCGCCATCTTGGGGAAAGGCCGCCACCCCCACGCTCATGGTGACGCTGGTTATGATGTCGCCGTTCGCGAGGAGAGGATACGCCTCGACCGTGCGGCGCAGGCGATCAGCCGTCTCGTGCGCCGCGGCCCCGCTCGCGCCGGGCAGCACCACCATGAACTCGTCGCCGCCGTACCGCGCGACAATGTCCGATGGCCGGCTGCCGCGCCGCAGCAGTCCGGCGATCGTGCGCAGGACCTCGTCCCCGCTCTTGTGGCCGTAGGTGTCGTTGTGGTGTTTGAACCGGTCTATCTCGGCCATGATGATGGCAAGTGGCTGCGCGTCGCGGCGGGCACGCTCGAGAAGCCGCTCGAGCGCCTCGTAGAAGTACCTGTGGTTGTACAGTCCGGTGAGGCCGTCGGTGATCGCAAGGCGCTGGGCCTGCTCGTACAGCCGCGCGTTCTGGATCGCCACGACCGCGTAGGAGGCCAGGGTGCCCAACAGGTGCAGGTCGCGCGGCCCGAAGGCCGCCAGACGCGTGCTCTCGATGTTGAAGACGCCCAGCACCTTCCCCTCGGCGATGAGCGGCACGGCCATCTCAGAGCGTACCCGGTCGTCTACCTGGTAATAACGTGGGTCCTGGCTGACGTCGTCCACCATGAGGGGGCTGCCGGTTCGGGCAACCCACCCGCTTATCCCTGTCCCTACGGCCACGCGCACCCCGACCACTGGATGCTGGTACCCGTATGCTGCCTCCACGTCGAGATCTCCGGTGGAGGCGTCCACCATGAGCAGCGAGCCGTTCTCGTAGCCGAAGGCACGGCAGGTGACCGCGACCAGGCTGTCCAGCACGGTGCGTAGATCAAGCGTGCCGCTTACAGCCTTAGCGGCCTCGAACAACACCTGCAGCTCGTCGTGCGTCCTGCGTAGATCCTCGAAGAGCGAGGCGTTCCTCACCGCTATGCTCAACTGCCCGGCAAACTCGGCCAGGAACTCGTAGGTGTGCGGTGTCAGCGGGCGCGCGCTGGTGCCCTCCGCGGTGAGCACGCCGGTAGTGACACCTTCCAGCACAACCGGCACCGCGGCCATGCTGACCGTATCAGGGCTGCCGGAGACGTGGTCCGGGTCGTCGCGCACGCTCGCGACGAACTCGGGGCGGCCGCTGCGGGCCACGCGCCCCCTGATCCCTGAGGACACCGGGGCCTCCGCGGGCGCGTCAGGGGAACCGACCTGCGCGACCAGGTGCAGCATCGTGCCTTCCAGGCGATGAATCGTAACGCGTGCAATACCCACCGCCTCGGCGAGTTCGGAAGCCGCGATGCGGCACACTTCCATAGGGTCCAGCGAGGCGTTCACCGACCCGACGATGCGGTTCAGCAGCACAAGCTCGTCGAGGCGCCGCTCGCCATGGATCTGCAGGGCCATCCGTGCCATCGCGGCCGCCACCTGGTCGGCGAACGCCGCGGCCATCTCGATGTCGGGAGAGATGCCTCCGCCTTCGTCATCGTAGATTAGTGCCATCAGTCCCAAGAACGTCGCGTTGGACCTGAGCGGAAAGAGGGCGGCGGACCGGGTTGACTCTCCCCCTGGATCTGCCGGCAGGCCGGCCATCACGTGCGGCCTGGGTGACTGGACGATGTACCGGCTGCGGCCGTTCTGGATGCGCGCGAGCACGGCGCGCTGGGATTCGTCGGACAACCCGGCCCCAAGCGCCTCCCTAACTGGGCCCTGGCCGTCCCAGGCCAGCAGCATGCAGCGGCTCGCGCCGAACAGGTCGCGTGCTCCCTCCGCAACCAGCGCGAAGATGGCTGGCAGATCCGCGGCCCCACCCATCCGTC
>JBKJJG010000279.1:0-2933 GCA_046598155.1 bacterium
CTTCCACGCTCTCCGTACATCGCACTAATGGCCGGCTGGCGGCTCCGACCTTCGGCGGGCCGTTTCTATCGGTCGGAAGACCGTCCGGACCCTCACGGTCATCGCTCCGGCGGGCCCCCACCGCCCGACGCATCGCGGCAATCAGATCCCCACCGCACTTCTGCTTGACGACGAAGGCCGCTGCCCCGGCCATCTGGGCGCGCCTGCGGGTGTTGGGATCGTCGTGAATCGTCAGGATCACAACCTGAGTGTCGGGCGCCGCCGCGCGTACGGCGGCTGCCGCCTCGATACCATCCGTGCCGGGCATCCCGACGTCCATGATCACCGCGTCGGGCGCCAGGTCGGCGGCCATGCGCACGGCTGACGGGCCGTCGGCGGCCTCGCCGACGACCGCAATGTCCGGCTCCAGCGCGAGCCGCATCCGCAGCCCCTGCCGGATTCCTTGCTGGTCATCCACTACGAGAAGTCGTATCATGGCTACATCAATTAATGCGCGCTCCCGGCGCCCCGCGCCTCAGACTCTGGGAGTGGCCTCTTGCAGGACCATGGGTGGAGGCACGCCTCCGCCCATGGGAGGATGTCGGGGGCGTGCTCCGGACAGGAGAGAGCCGCGATGCCGATCCGAATCCTGATTGCCGATGACCACAGCGTTGTGAGACAGGGCCTGCGGATGTTCCTGGGGCTCGATCCCGAGCTTCAGGTGGTGGGAGAAGCCGCGGATGGCGCCGAGGCAGTCCGGATGGCCAGAGAGCTGAAGCCAGACGTCGTGCTGATGGACCTCCTCATGCCAGTTATGGACGGGATTGCGGCCACAGAAGCGATCCGCAAGGAACTGCCCGACGTCGAGGTCATGGCTCTCACCAGCGTCCTCGAGGATGCCAGCGTCGTGTCCGCGGTGCGGGCCGGGGCGATCGGGTACATGCTCAAGAACACCGAGGCCGACGAGCTGATCCGCGCCATCAAGGCGGCGGCCGAGGGGAGGGTTCAGCTCTCCCCGGAGGCGGCCGCTCGGCTGATGCGCGAGGTACGCGCACCCCAGAGCCCTGAGGCGCTCACCGAGCGCGAGACAGAGGTGCTGAGGTTGGTGGCCCAGGGACAGGCAAACAAACAGATCGCCCGGGCCCTGCACATCGGCGAGAAGACCGTGAAGACGCACGTGAGCAGCATCCTGGCCAAGCTTGGCGTGCAGAGCCGTACGCAGGCGGCGCTCTTCGCCGTCCGGATCGGGCTGGTTTCCCTGGATCATCTGGGCGAGGGGACGTGATCGATCGCCTGGCCGCGCTCTTCGGTGCGGCCCTGGACGGGATCGTGGTTACCGACGCTGCGCACACGTGCCTCTACGCCAACCCGGCGGTCTGTCAGACGGTAGGCTGCGGTCCGGAGCACATGGTGGGTCGCGACGTGCTGACGCTCTTCCCCGAGCCCACCCGCCCTACCATCCGGGAGGCGATCGAGGCGGCCTTCGCGGGACAGTCGCGCCGTCTGATCTCACCGGTACTCCACCCAGAGGGCGAGGAGCGCCAGATTGAATCAACCGTGTGTCCCATCTCCCTCGACGGGCAGGAGTTCGTGGCCGTCTTCCTGCGCGACGAGACTGAACACCAGCGCCTGGCCCGGAAGGCCGACGCCATGGCCCAGATCGTATCAAGTATGTCGCTGGCCGGATCCCTGGAGGCCACGCTGGACGCGCTGGCACGTACCGTTGTGCGCGCGACCGGTGGCATGGCCTGCGGCGTTGCCCTAATGGACGAGGATCTGAAGAAGGTCCGTATGACGGGAACCTATGGGTTCTCTCCCCAGCATGTTGCTGGAATGCGCGCCGCGGTTCGCGCTGGGGCTCCTCCGCCAGGCCAGCAGGCCGTGCAGACGAAGCAGCCGGTGGTGCGGCTTAACGCCCGCGAGGAGATGCTGGCCGACCCGCGCTACGCCCCTGTTCATGACGCCGCGCGCGAGGCGGCGTGGGACACCATAGTCTCCGTGCCGCTGCGGTACTGGGGGCGTGTGATCGGAGCGCTGAACATGTTCTATCCCAGCGGTCGGAACCCCGGGCAGTCCGAGGTGGACTTCCTGACCGCCATCGCGGACCAGGCTGCCGCCGCCGCGGAGAACGCGCGCCTCTTCGTGGAGGCCCGCGACAAGGCCGCGCTAGAGGAGCGGCAACGGCTGGCCCGCGAACTGCACGACTCCGTGTCTCAAGCGCTCTATGGCATAGCGCTGGGTGCCCGCACGGCGCAGACGTGGCTGGAGCGCGATCCTGCCAAGGCCGTTGAGCCGATGGGCTACGTGCTGTCGCTCGCCGAGGCCGGTCTGGCCGAGATGCGCGCGCTGATCTTCGAGTTGCGTCCTGAGGCGCTCGAGACAGAAGGGCTGGTGGCGGTTCTGGACAAGCAGGTGGAGGCCATCCGCGCCCGCCACGGCCTTGATGCCCGTGCCGACTTGCCCGAGGAGCCCGACGCTCCCCTCGACGTCAAGGAGGCGATCTACAGGATCGCTCAGGAAGGACTCCACAACATCGTCAAGCACGCGAAGGCCACCCGGGTGGATCTCCGGCTCAGCCGCGACGACGAAGGATTCTGGGTTGAGTTGACCGATGACGGCCAGGGATTCGACTCGGAGGGGACGTTCCCCGGACACCTCGGCCTGCGCTCCATGCGCGAGCGCGCCGAGTACCTGGGAGGTTCCCTGGAGATCTCCAGTGATCCAGGGGAGGGAACACGCATCCGCGTCCGTATCCCCATCGCGCCCGAGGCGGTAGCATGAGGAAGAGGTGACGCAGCCATGGAGATCTTCCGACCCGAGGACGTCCCGGCCGAAGAGCCCGAGAACCTGCCCGGGGTCAAGATCCGCTGGGTCATTGACAAGAAGCGCGGCGCAGAGAACTTCGCCATGCGCGTCTTCGAGGTGGCGCCCGGCGCGGAGACGCCGCTGCACGA
>JBKJJG010000007.1:0-4281 GCA_046598155.1 bacterium
CAAGAAGGAGCAGCCACACGAGAAGAGCCGCGCAGGCCGGCCCCAGACGCCTCATCTCTGACGTTTGCGGGCGCCCTGCCGGCGCGCACGCGCGGCAAGCTGGGCCTCGATGGCGGCTACTCGCTTTGCCAGATCTGGAAGCCGCCGGACTGAGGCCAGTGCCCGAACCTCCTCGCGGTGATCGCGCGCGGGAAAGCCCGAGACCGTGGCGCCGTCCGGTACGTCTTTGGTGACCGCGGCGCGCGCCAGCACCCGCGCGCCGGCGCCTATCCGCTTGTGGTCGGCCACACCTGCCTGACCTGCCAGGACGACGCCGTTCCCGATGGTCACGCTGCCGGAGATGCCCACCTGAGAAACCACCAGCGCTCCCTCGCCGATCACCACGTTGTGGGCCACCTGCACCAGGTTGTCTATCTTCGTTCCCCGGCCGATGCGCGTCTCCCCGAGCGTGGCCCGATCCACCGTGACGTTCGCGCCGATCTCCACGTCGTCCTCGATCACCACGCGGCCGAGGTGCGGCACCTTGAGGTGCACTCCTTCTTCCGTGGCATATCCGAACCCGTCGCTGCCGATCACCGTGCCGCTGTGTATTATTACGCGATCACAGAGCACGCAGTCGGCGTAGACCGTAACGTGGGGGTGCAGCAGGCAGTCGGCACCGATCCGAACCCGGGGGCCGATGGTGGTACCGGCATGAACCGTCGTGCGCGGGCCGATCGCGGCTCCATCCCCCACCACCACGAAGGGTCCAAGCAGGACATCCGGCCCGACGCTGGCGTCGGGAGCGACCACGGCAGTAGGATGGATCTCCCCTGGCCCCCTGCCTGCCGGCGCGAACGCGGAGAGGACGCGGGCGAATGCCGCGCGCAGGTTCTCGGAGCGCAGGAAAGGCTTGGCAGAGGGGGTCACGGTGCCCGACACCAGCAGGGCGGCGGCAGAAGAGGCCTCGGCGGCTGCGAGATCCCGCGGATCCGCAACCATCACCAGTGCCCCGGCGTGAGCACGCGCCAGGTCCGTGACCGCGCTGATCTCTATCTCACCGGACCCGATCAGCTCTGCCCGCGCTAGATGTGCCAGTTGCGCGAGCTTCATGGAGGACTCCCGGCGTCGCCTGGGGACGCTACTTCAACCTGTCAATCACTTCCTGCGTAATGTCCACCGTGGTCCCAGGCCTGCTGTAGACCACCGGACCCTTGAGGATCACGCCGCGCAGGCGCTTCTCCCGAACCACCTGGTGGATGGCCTCCCGGACCTCGCGATTCAGGGACGCCTCCAGTTCGGCCCGCAACCCCTGCAGCTCCCGGAAGTACTGCTGCCGTCGCGCGTCCAAGTCCTCTTTGGGGAGCTGGTTCACGAGCCTCTGTAGGTCGGCGGTCATGATGGATTCGCGGTCGTCAATCTCCTTCTGGTAGCGGAGCGCCTTGGCGCTCTCGGCCAGGATCCGCGGGCTGTCCACGAGCCCGATCCTCCCGGCCGTGCATCCCGTCGCGCCCGCTGCAACAACTGCCAGCGCCAGGGCGATCACCGCCGCATGCCGGTACCTCATGCTCACTCTCCACAACCTCACTGCCCGCGTCTCCCCTTGGTCAAGGACGCCGGATCCTGGCGATGACCGCCTGCGTCAGGTCCACCGCGGTCGTGCTCGCCAACACCCGGGTCAGCACGGCGTCAATCTTCTGATCCTGCGCCAGTGCGGCGACCTCGATCTTGATCTCCGCCAGGAGGCTGTCTTCCAACCTGTGGCGCTGGCCGGCAAGCGTCTCCAGTTCCTGCCTCAAGCGGCTGGCCTGGGCCTCTACCCTGCGCGCGTACGCTTCCTGGGTCACCTTCATCTGCTGATTCACGGAGCCGACGAGGAGCTTTCGACGCTCCTCCACCGCGCGGTTCAGCAACTCTTCTCTGGCGCGCACCGCAGCCTGCATCTCGGCGTCGGTTTCTTCCTGTTTCGCCTTGATGCGGGCATTGGCATCCTTCTCCAGCGAGGCGATCAGGGCCTTGATCTGGGCCTCGGCCTCGGCGGTCCTGGCCTGTTGGAACTCCTCCAGCGTCTTCTCGAGCGCCTGCGCCTTCACCCGAACCTTGGCGTCGCGCTCCTTGGTGATCCGCTCGCCCTCCTGGGTGAGGCGGCGGGCTTCCTCTTCACTGGTCACGCCGACCACGTCGCCCTTCAGCCGTAAGTTCAGCAACGGGACGCGATATTCGGCCATCGTCGCCAGCTCGAACCGATCCAGTTCCCGCTGCATCTCGTCTCGCTTCGCCTCGATGACCCGCTGGAGCTCGGCGTTGAGCTGGCGGTGCCGGTCGGCCAGCTTGCCTTCCTGCTCGGCCTTGAGATCGGCGGCGAACGCTTCTACTCGCTGCTTGATCTGCTCTCCGATGGCGTTCAGCTCCGCCCGGTACGCCACCTGCAACCGTTCCACCTCGGACTGCAGCTCGGCGCCGATGTCCACGACCGGCCCCTCTGGGGGCAGCGGCGGGTTCGACAACCGCAGTTGGAGCGCGTCCATCTGCTTCAGCAGGGCCTCCATCTCAGACCACCGGCGATGGGCCCGGAGGGCTCTCGAGAGATCCACGAACCCAACGCGATAACCCGCTGGGGTGGCAACCGCGGCCGGAGTCGGGGTCGGCGACGGTGCCCCTCCACCCTGGGGGCGGCATCCCGTCAGGATCACGGCCGCCATCAGGCAGAGAACGGCGGCCGGGCGCAGGCGCGTGATCACTTGCCCTTTATCACCTTGATGACGGCATCGGTCAGATCGGTCCCGCCGTAGAGCACGACCGAGCGGTCGAGCACCACGGTCACCCCTGCCTGCTTCGCCACGGTCTCAACGGCGGCGCGCAGTTCCTTGTCCAACCCGCCGAGCAGCTCGTTGCGTCTCTCGAGAATCTGCTGCTGGAGCTGGCGGTCAAGCTCCTGGCGTTGGAACGCGGTCATGTTCTTGCTGCGCTCCTGGAACTCGCGCTGCTTGGCCTGGTAGAACTCCTGCAGTGCGCGTTCTGAACTGGCCCTGCGTGGGTGGCCATCGAGAGCCCGCTGCATCTCGACGTAGCCAACCGCAAACGACTGCCCGAACGCCGGCACCTGCCGCAGCGCCACGGCGGCGCCGACGGCCACCACCACGGCGAGCCCGACGGCCACGATGAGCTTACGCGCATCTACACGCATGTAAGACCTCCTTCAATTCCTGGCACAGGCCCATTGTACCGTATCGTGTCAACGCGGCCGGCACGCGGTGCCGCGCCGCTACAGGTTGCTGGCGAGTCGGAGCCAGACCACCCCGCGGGAGGTCGCCACGGCCTCCCACGACAGGAACTCGTTTATCCGGTACGTCAGCGTCACCTCGACGATCTCGGACCGGGGCTTGAACGCGCCATGAAAGTGCATGTCGGGAGAGAGCCGGTACTGCACGAACGGCTCCAACCCCTCGGACTCAAACCGCGTCAACACGCCCATCGCAAGATCCGTGCCGGCCTGAACCCGCACTCCCGCGGCCCACCTCCAGGCGAGGTTCGACGGAACCATGGTCATCTCCACAAAGGGTTCCACCGACCCGAACAGCCGCCCGAGCTGCACGCGGACGTCGGGCGCCGGCGCGCTTGTTCCAAAGTTCAACCGCGCCTCAACGCGTCCACGGTACAGCGTTGAATCGGCCAGCACGCTGAGGTAAGTGACCTCGGCAATCCGCAGCGTAAGGCTCGCGACGACGCCGTACTGTCGCGCGGGAGGATATGCGCGGAGCTGATCGCCGACAAGTGACTCCAGCCGTGCGCGCTGCGCCAGGGCAAACGCCACCGGCAGACCCCTCAGCGGCTCTGCCATCGAGGCGACCTGCGGGGCGTGACCTTCCAGCAGCACGAAGGGTATCGACGAGGACCGGAACCTAACGCCTATGTCGCGAATGACGCGGGTGTCCCTCGCACTCACCAACACGGCCACGCGCCAGGGAGGATCGCTCTCTATCCGGGCCGTCCCGGTGAACCCGGGGGCAGCTCCCTCAACCAGCTCCGTGATCCTCCGCTCGACGATCGGCGCAGCCCACTCCAAGGCTTCAACGGGCAACCGGGCAACCAGGCGCCGGAGATCGAGAACCACCGGCTCCAGCGCTGCGCGCACCAGCGGCTGTGCATCGGGATGCACACCTGGCAAGGAGGTGGCCACCGGAACATCCCCCAGCACAGGCAACCGCGGCTGCAGCTGGACGCGCACCACCGTGGCGGCGCCGGTCTGGAATCCGAGTCCCACCGTGCGGTAGCCGCGGACCACACGGTCTATGACTTCCC
>JBKJJG010000058.1:0-7647 GCA_046598155.1 bacterium
CGCGCCGCGCGGCTGACGCCGCTGCACAAGGTGCGGGTGCCGATGCGAAACGAGGCGCTGGTGATCGGCGGCGGCGTGGCAGGCCTGACCGTCAGTCTCAACCTGGCCGAGCAGGGATTCCCGGTTGTGCTGGTGGAGCGATCCTCTGCGTTCGGCGGCCGCCTGCGCTCGCCGCTCCTGACCTGGAGCGGCGCCACGGCCGCGGATACGCTGCGGGAACTGGTCGAGCGGGTGACCGGCCATCCGCGCGTAAGGGTGCTGACCGGCCACAGGGTCGTCTCCTCGCACGGCACGGTCGGCAACTTCGAGACCACCGTGGCAGGCCCTGACGGAGAACACACCTTCGGACACGGGGTGACCGTCATTGCCACCGGAGTGCAGGAGTGGAAGCCCGCGGTCTACGGGGCCGGTGAGGACGCGCGCGTGGTGACACTCTCGGAGTTTGAGGCACGCCTCATGACAGGTGGCGGGTTGCCTCCGGGGGCTCCGGCATCGGTGGTTATGCTGTTGTGCGCTGGCCCCTGGGACCGCATGCCCTTCTACTGCAGCCGCACCTGCTGCGCCCAGTCCCTTGCCGCCGCGCTGGCGTTCAAGCGCGCGAACCCCGAGGTTCCCGTCACGGTCATCGCCCGCGAGATCCGGACCTACGGGTTTGCCGAGGAGCTGTATACCCAGGCGCGGGAGGCCGGGGTCGTGGTGTTCCGCCACTCGGCCGAGGAGCCCCCGCAGATCACGCGCTCTCCCGAAGCCCTCAGCGTCACCGTGCGGGACCAGGCGCTCGGCGAGGAGATCACCCTGGAGGCAGGCCTGCTGGTGGTGGCGCCGGCTCAGGTGCCCTCGGACGGCGCGTCCGACCTCACCACGATCTTCAAGGTGCCGGCGTCCGCGGACGGCTTCTTCCTGGAGGCCCACGTGAAGCTGCGGCCGGCGGAGTTCGCCAGCGAGGGGCTGTTCCTCTGCGGCGGCGCCCACTACCCCAAGCCGCTGGACGAGGCGATCGCGCAGTCCCTGGCCGCGGCGGCCCGGGCCAGCACCCTGTTGTGGCGCGACAGCCTGGAGGTCGGCGGCGTTGTCACCGCGGTGGATCGCGACCGCTGCACAACCTGCCTGACCTGCCTCCGGGTGTGCGCCTACGACGCCATATCGTTCGATGCCGACGGCATCGCCGTCATTGAACCCACCCGCTGCCAGGGCTGCGGCCTGTGCGTGGCGGTGTGTCCTGGCAGCGCGCTCAGCCTGGGACACTACTCTCGAGACCAGATGCTCGCCAAGATCACGGCGCTGCTGGGTGGAATGGAGGTAGTTCGTGTCGACTGACGTTGCCCCGGCCCCGGCAGAGGTCGAGGCCTCCCCGGCCGCGGTGGAGATCGTCGCCTTCTGCTGCTTCTACTGCGCCTACGCCGCGGCCGACCTGGCGGGCGTGATGCGCCTGTCCTATCCGCCCAACGTGAAGGTGATACTGCTGCCGTGCACCGGCGGAATTGACTCGATCTACATCCTGCGCGCTTTTGAGGCCGGGGCCGACGGGGTATTCGTGGCAGGGTGCCTGGAGGGACAGTGCCACTACCAGGTGGGCAACTACCACGCCAAGGCGCGTGTCCGATACCTCAAGGAGCGCCTTGACGAAGCAGGCATCGGCGGGCAGCGCCTGGAGATGTTCAACCTCTCGTCGGCCCAGGGACCGAGGTTCGCCGAGATAGCCAGGGAGATGACCGAACGCATCACGGCGCTGGGCCCGACGCCGCTCAAACGACGAGGTCAACCATGATCCGTTTCACGCTGGCACAGGAGATCTGGCAGGAGAGCGGCCAGGACCCCGCGCTCTGCTTCCAATGCAAGGTGTGCACGAGCGGATGCCCGCTGGCCGCGGAGATGGACCTGGCGCCGCACGCCGCGATGCGCGCGCTGCAGCTAGGGGTTGACGAGCGGTTGCTGCGGGGCAACACCTTCTGGCTGTGTGCCTCTTGCCAGGCGTGCACCGCACGCTGCCCCCAGGGGATTGACGTGGCCCGCGTCATGGATGCGTTGAGGATCGTAGCCGCGCGGCGGCGGGTCCCGGCGCGCGTGCCCGAGGCCCTGATCTTCACGCAGGCCGCTGTCCGCAGCATACGCCTGTTCGGGCGGCTCTTCGAGGCGGGCGTTGGAGCAGAGGTCAATCTCCGGATGCGCCAGCCGTTCCGCCAGGGGAAGTTTGCGCTCCGTCTGCTCAAGGCAGGCAAGCTTCGGCTGGTGCCCGATCTACCCGGCCGCCCCTCGGACCGGCAGGCGGAGGCGGGCGAGATCGCATACTACCCCGGCTGCGCGCTGCACGCCAGCGCGAGGGAATACGACACTTCCACGCGCGGGGTGGCCGCGGCGCTCGGCATGCGGCTGCGCGAGATTGACGGGTGGCGGTGCTGCGGGGCCACCGCGGCGCACCAGACCTCAGCCGACCTCGCCCTGGAGCTGCCGCTGTCCAATCTGAGCCTTGCGGCCCGGGCAGGGCACGCTGCCGTGACCGCGCCCTGCGTCGCCTGCTTCTCCCGCCTGCGCCACGCCCAGGTGGAGGCCCCAGACCGGGCGCCGCAGGCGCTGCGCGTGCAGCACCTGCTGCATACCTTCCTGGAAGGCGGGCTGGAAGCGGTCCGTGCCAGGGTCAAGCGGCCGCTGCGGGGCATGCGGGTGGCCTGCTACTACGGCTGCCTGCTCACGCGGCCGCCCGCGGTCACCGGTTCGGAGCGGCCGGAGTATCCAATGGAGATGGACCGGCTGATCTCCGCGCTGGGTGGGGTGCCGGTGGCCTGGTCTTACAAGACCGAGTGCTGTGGAGCAGGGCACGCGGTCGTGCGCCCGAGTCTTGTGATCGAACTCACGGGCCGCATCCTGCGGGACGCTCAGGCTGCCGGTGCCGAGGCGCTGGCGGTGGCCTGCCCGCTCTGCCACAACAACCTTGACGCCAGGCAGGAAGAGGCAGCGCGCGCAGCCGGGCTGCCTCCCATGCCGGTCTTCTTCTTCACGCAACTGATGGCAATCGCGTTCGGCCTCCAGGAGAAGGCCACGGGATTGGAAGGGCTAATGACCGATCCGCGCCCGTTGCTCCAGATGCGGGGGCTGACTACCAGCGCAGCCGAGATCTGATCACAGGGAGGTAGACATGTACCCGGAGAAACCAATTGACGAATTCCTAGCCAAGCTGGCGTCGGCCGCCCCGGAACCCGGAGGCGGAGCCGCGGCCGCGTTGACCGGGGCCACTGGGGCCGCGCTGGTCAGCATGGTGGCCAACCTTACCGTAGGCAAGGAAAAGTACGCGGCGGTCCAGGCGGAGATGGAGCAGGCCAGGGATCGGGCCGACGCGCTGCGCCTGGAGTTCCTGGCGGCCATTGACCAGGACGCCGAGTCGTTTCGACGGGTGATGGATACCTACAAGCTGCCCCGCGACACCGATGAGCAGAAGGTCGCTCGCAAGGCGGCGATCCAGCAGGCCCTGCGCGAGGCCTCCAAGGTTCCGGCCGGGGTGATCCGCCTGTGCGAAGAGGTGGCCCGCTGGAGCAAGGTGGTGACCGAGAAGGGCAACGCACAGTTGATCACCGACGCCGCCATCGCGGCGCTGCTGGCCGACTCGGGTGCTCAGAGCGCCGCCCTCAACGTCAAGATCAACCTGGGGCCGATCGGGGACCCCACGTTCACCGATCCGCTGTGGGCTCAGATCCAGGCCAGCTTGGGGACCATACGGGCGGTGCGCGACGAGGTCATGAAGATCACCTACGAGAGGCTTGGGTGAGCGCCGATGGCAGAGATCATTGACGGCAACGCCATTGCCGAGGAGATCAAGTCCGAGCTCAAGGCCGAGATCGCGGAGATGCAGGCGAAGGGGCGCACCCCGGGCGTGGCCACGCTCCTGGTCGGAGATGACTATGGCGCCAAGATGTACCGGCGTCAGGTTGAGCGCACCGCGGCCGAGATAGGATTGGCTTACAGGGACATATCGCTCCCGGCCGAGGCCAACCTTGCGGACGTCGTCGGTGGCATGCACGCGCTCAACCAGGACTCGACCGTGCACGGCATCCTGCCGCTGCGGCCCCTGCCCAAGGGGATGCCCGAGGCGCCCGTGCTCGACGCGATGGATCCTGCCAAGGACATTGACTGCCTGCACGCGATCAACGCCGGCCGGCTCTCTCTGGGGCAGCCCGTGGTCTACCCGGCCACCCCGTGGGCCTGCTACGTGCTGCTGGAGCGGTTCTTTGCCCACAAGGGGCTGGATCCGAAGACTGCGTTCGAGGGCAAGGACCTGGTCATCGTCGGACGCAGCAACATAGTGGGCAAGCCCGCCTACTTCCTGGCGCTGGAGCGAAACGCGACGGCCACCACGGTGCACTCGTTCACCTCTCGGGCCGGCACCCTGCCCGCGCACACGCGTAGGGCCGACATCCTGATCGTCGCCATGGGGAAGGCCGAGTTCATTACCGCCGAGATGGTCAAGCCGGGCGCCATCGTCGTGGACGTGGGGATCAACATGAAGCCGGTGCTGGACAGCGCGGGTCAACCGGTGCTGGACGACCGCGGCCGCCCCAAGCGCAAGACGGTGGGCGACGTTGCCTTCGACGAGGTCCGCGAGGTCGCGGGCGCCATTACACCGGTGCCCGGGGGAGTCGGCTCGGTCACCAACATGCTGCTGATGCGCAACGTGGTCCGGGCCGCGGGGAGGGCCTGATCATGCCATCTGCTCCTTCGGGTACCACGGCCCGGCCGCGCAAGACGGTCTACCTGGGAGATCCGCTGGCCGAACCGCCCGCGCCTGATCTGCTTTCCCTGCTGGAGCCCTATCAGGGGCGCCGTGACACCGTTGTGTCGGTGCTGCAGGCGCTTCAGGAGCGGTACGGCTACCTCCCGGAGCGTGCCATGCGGTACGCCGCCCGCGAGCTGGGCGTCCCGCTCGCGCGCATCTACGGCGTGGCCACATTCTACAACCAGTTTCGTTTCACCCCGCCGGCTCGCTACTCGGTCCACGTGTGCCGCGGCACCGCGTGTCACGTGGCCGGCTCCGGCGCGGTCTTGACCGCCATCAAGAAGGACCTGAGCATCTCGGAAGATGAGAGTACCCCTGACGGGATGTTCAGCCTTCAGACGGTCGCGTGCATCGGCTGCTGCAGTCTGGCGCCGGCTATTGTCGTCAACCAGGATGTACACGGGACGATAAGCCCGGAGCGCACTAGAGGGGTTCTGGACAGGTACAGGGCTCTAGAGGCGGAGGCGTCGCAATGAACGAACTCGGAAGTCGGGGTCCGACCGTAGCGCCGCCCCTGATAGGGGAGGGGGCCGTTCTGCTGGCGGAACGGCAGTTTGCCGAGATGGTGGCCGCGCCGCCACGGCGGTTCCAGGTATGCGCTGGGACCGGCTGCGTCTCCAACGGCAGCCTGCAGGTCACCGAAGCCCTGAGCAAGGAGACCTCCTCGCCCGTGAGCATCACAGGGTGCCACGGCTTCTGTGCTCGGGGCCCCCTCGTGCGGGTGGAACCCCACGGGTTCCTGTTCACCGGGGTCCGCCCCGAGGCAGTTCCCGATCTGATCCAGCGGCTGGAGGCCGGGCAGGAGCCGTCCGAGGATCTGCTGTACCACGATCCCCTGACCGGTCAGGCGCATCTCCTGGAGCACCAGATCCCATTTTATCACCACCAGCAGCGCGTGACGCTGCAGAACTGCGGGGTCGTGGATCCCGAGGACATACGCACCTACCTGGCGCGGGGCGGGTATTCCGCTCTGGACCGTGCGCTGTTCCGCATGAGCCCGGAGGAGGTAATAGGCGCCGTTTCGAAATCCCGCCTGCGGGGCCGCGGCGGCGCCGGTTTCCTGACCGGCAAGAAGTGGGAACTGACCCGCCAGCAGCCCGGGGTCCGGAAGTTCATCATCTGTAACGGTGACGAGGGCGACCCCGGCGCCTTCATGGATCGGAGCATCATGGAAGGCGATCCCCACGCGGTCATCGAGGGGATGCTCCTCGCCGGGTACGCCGTGGGAGCCTCGGAAGGGTACGTCTACGTGCGGCACGAGTACCCGCTGGCCGTGCGGCGGCTGAAGCGGGCGGCAGAGGAGGCGACCGCCTGGGGGTTGCTGGGCCCGTCGGTGCTGGGAACCCGCTTCGCGTACCAGACCCACGTGCGCGAGGGCGCGGGAGCCTTCGTGTCCGGGGAGGAAACCGCGCTGATCCGTTCCATCCAGGGTGAGAGGGCCGTGCCCCACATGCGGCCTCCGTACCCGAGCGAGCGCGGGCTCTGGGGCTGCCCCACCTGCATCAACAATGTCGAGACGCTCGCCACGATCCCGCTGATCGTCACGCGGGGTCCTGATTGGTATGCCGGCCTGGGCACGCCCGGCAGCGGAGGGACCAAGGTCTTTGCCCTGACCGGCGCCATTCAGAACACCGGCCTGGTCGAGGTGCCGCTGGGAACCTCGCTGCGGCACGTGGTGGAGAACATCGGTGGCGGACCGCGCCCCGGACGCCAGATAAAGGCCGTGCAGATCGGAGGGCCCTCTGGCGGGTGCCTGCCGGCTTCTTTGCTGGATACCCCAGTGGACTACGAGGACCTGGGGGCGACCGGCGCCATCATGGGCTCGGGCGGGCTCGTTGTGGCCGACGACACCACCTGCATGGTGGACCTGGCGCGCTACTTCCTGAGCTTCACGCAGGACGAGTCATGCGGCAAGTGCGTGCCCTGCCGGATCGGGACCCGCAAGATGCTGGGAATCCTCACCCGGATCACCAGGGGCGAGGCCCGCTCCGACGACGTTGACCGCCTCGAGCAGGTCGCCAGGACCGTGCGTACCTCCTCGCTGTGCGGCCTGGGCCAGACAGCGCCCAACCCGGTGTTGACAACGCTCCGGTACTTCCGAGACGAGTATACCTCCCACGTTCAGGACCGGCACTGCCCGGCCGGGGCGTGTGAGGCATTGAGGTGATGGTGATGGCGACCCTAACGATCAATGGACGGACCGTGGAGGCGATGGAAGGGGCCACCGTGTTGGAGGCCGCGCTGGGGGCTGGTTTCGACATCCCGCGTCTATGCGATCATCCAGAGCTGACCGCGTGGGGGGGCTGCCGGCTGTGCCTGGTTGAGGTCGAAGGGTACGCCGCGTCCATGCCGAGTTGCGGCCTCTCCGTCCAGAATGGCATGGTGGTTACCACGCGCAGCGACCGGCTCGCGGCGCAGCGGCGCGAGGTGCTCGATCTGCTGCTGTCGGATCACCCCCTCAACTGCGTCGTCTGCGAAAAGGCGGGTGCCTGCGACCTGCAGCGCTACGCCTACGAGTTCGGCATTTCCGAGAGCAGCCACGAGAAAGAGATCGCGCGCAAGCTGTACCAGGACGAGAACGCGTTTCTCGTGCGGGACCATCAGTACTGCATTCTCTGCACACGCTGCGTGCGCGTCTGCGAGGAGATCGTGGGCGCCAGCGCGATCGAGGTGGCGCAGCGCGGGTTTGAGGCGTTCGTGGCCACGCCGTTCGACGCCCCGCTCGTGGAGACGCCGTGCACCTTCTGCGGCAACTGCGTCCAGGTCTGCCCGACCGCGGCGTTGGTGCCGGTGGATCGCATCGGCAAGGGCCGTGAGTGGGACCTGACCCGTACCCGCACGGTCTGCCCGTACTGCGGCACGGGCTGCGGGATCGAGGTGGC
>JBKJJG010000099.1:0-3294 GCA_046598155.1 bacterium
CAGGGCGCGGCGGTGGCGGACGCGCGGGTGCGGATCGCGCCTCCCCCGGGGTAACCCCGCTGAGACGCCTGGGGCGGATGCCGCTGCTCTACAAGATACTGGCGGCCAATGCCACGATCGTCGTGCTGGGCGCGGTTGTTGGCACGGCCGTCTCTCTACGGCACGGCGCCGCGCATCCAGGTGAGCTGCACGGCGAGCTGATGGCGTCTTTCGCGGTGGCTGGCGTCGCGATCAGCCTGGTTGCGAACTTCCTGGTCCTGCGGGCCCTGCTTCGACCGTTGGACCGCCTGCAGCGTGCGGTGGACGCCGTGCGTGCGGGCGAGCCGGGCGTGCGGGTGGCGCGCGAGGGCCTCTCGGACGAGCGGTTCGAACACCTGGCGGACACCTTCAACCGCATGCTGGCGACCCTGGAGGAGCACGCGGAGCGGCTGCGCCTGCTGCCCGGACAGATCCTGCGCGCGCAGGAAGAGGAGCGCCGCAGGATCGCCCGCGAACTGCACGACGAGGCCGCGCAATCAATAACCTCGCTCCTGGTCCGTCTGCGCCTGCTGGAGCAGTCCGAGACGCCCGAGGCGGCACGGCAGCGTGTGCGCGAGCTGCGCGAGTTAACGATGCGCGCCCTCGAAGACGTGCGCCGCATCGCGCTGGAGTTGCGCCCGTCCGTCCTCGACGACCTGGGCCTGGTGGATGCCCTCCACGCATACGTAGACGCCCTGAACGCCGGGGGCGGCACCCGGGTGACCCTGGCGGCCGACAGCCTGGACCGGCGGCTGCCGGCCGATGTGGAGCTGGTGTTCTATCGCGTGGCGCAGGAGGCCCTGACGAACGTGCGACGCCACGCGCACGCCCCGCGAGCCCAGGTGCGCCTGCATCGGGGTTGTCCAATTCCGACTGAAGCAGGACACACCTCGCGGCCGGCCCTCAAGATCGGCCGCAACACGAGCCGTGATCTTCCCTATGTCTACACGCTGCTCCGGCACGTGCCCACGACGCCGGACATGATTGACAAGGCCACCGGGCTCGTCAACACGCTGGCTAACTTCAACGCGATCCCGACGTGGAAGCCCGCGACCCCGCACAACATCCAGCGGGTCACGGCCAGAAGTCGGACTTGCGAGGCATGCCATAACAATCCGAACCTGTTCCTGCGGCTCCAGGATCTCGATCCCAGGGGCTCGCAGGCGAACGGTCGGGTGGTAACCGCGCCGCCCAGACCGATGCAACCAAGATAGCGGAGGAGGGTGAAGAGGATGTTCAAGAAGTTCGCGATCGTCGCAATACTCGTAGCACTGGCAGCGGCTCCAGCCGCGCTTGCGCAGACGCCGGCGGTTCAGGAGGCGATGTTCACGTGGATCGCCAACCTGCCTGCCGACTACATGAGCATAGGGGTCCCGGCGCTGAAGGCCAAGCTGGACGCGGGCGAGAGGCCGTTCCTGGTGGACATACGCGAGGCGACCGAGACTGCCACCGGCTACATCCAGGGTGCGGTGCTGATGCCGATGAGGACGGTCCCCAGGAACCTCGAGCGGTTCCCGTCCGACCGGAACGCCGAGATCCTCTTCATCTGCGGGTCGGGCCTGCGGTCGTCGTACACCGTCATGGCGTTCAGCATGATGGGTTACAGGAACGTGAAGGGCATCGTGCTCGGGATGCGCGAGTGGAACGCGCAGAACTTCCCGGTGGTCAGGTAACCACCTCCAGCACGCCGTAGTACGCGGCCCCGGTGGGAGTTCCCGTGCCCGCCGGGGTCGCGTGTCCCCAAGATGCCCCTTGAGCCCGCACTCACCAGAGCCACACCTGGCTGCCATCAGCGTTGAGGAAGCATTGGACCTTGTTCTGCGTTGCGTCTCCAGGCAGCCCGCCGAGGAGGTGCCGCTCTCCGAGGCCGCCGGGCGGGTACTCGCGGATTCCATCGTGGCATCCGAAGACCTCTGGCCCTTCCCACGGGCGGCGATGGACGGGGTGGCGGTGCGGGCAGGCGATCTGGCCAGGGCATCCGACGGCGCGCCGGTCTCCCTGGAGGTGGTCGGCGCCATCTTCTCGGGCCAGGTGTGGGCCCTGCCCCTGGAGCCTGGTACCGCCGTCAGCATCGCCACCGGAGCGCCGGTGCCGGCGGGTGCTGATGCGGTCGTGCCCCAGGAACTGCTCCGCCGTAGCGGTGATCGGGTGGCGATTGCCCAGCCGGTCGAGCGCGGCCGCCACGTCTTCCCGGCAGGGGAAGAGGCCCGTGCCGGCGTGCCGGTCTTCAAGCGCGCGTCGGTGGGCATCCTGGCCACGGGCGACGAGCTCGTACCGGTCGGGTCGTCCTTGGGTCCCGGGCAGGTGCGCGAGAGCAACACCTACGCGAGCGCCGCCGAGGTGGCGGCCGCGGCGACATTCGGAATTCCGTCGCTTTCGAGACTCTCCGCAGCCCCCGCGGGCGATCGCACGTTCTATGTGACCGTGCGCGAGCCCCGGGGAGGAACCACGGCCATGGCAGCCCCGACCGTCAACCCGGAGACCATCTCTTAAGGGGTATGTGTTCCACCCTGTGGGATTCGACCCGGCGAGGCCGACACGCTGGGACGTCGAGTCCTATATCTACGCGCCCGCCATGCTCGCCGCGTTCGAAGGCGACAGGGTTACCCTCAAGATCTTCGTGGTTAACGGCGACAAGCACGACACCACGGTGGTCGATCCAGCCGGACGCCCCCAGTCGGTCCGCGTGAATATCGAGGGGGAGACGACCCCGGACGACGTGACCGCCTTCGATACCCCGAGGGGTCGGCAGACCAACGTTTCGATCAATCTGGCCAGGCCCGGGACGTATGAAGTCCGGTGTGTGACCCGTACACCCAGCATGGCGCTGTACCTGCTGGCGCTGCCCCGCCGGTAGGCGGTTGGCGTAGCCGCCGGTAGGCACCGCGCGAAATCGCGCCGGCGGGCACGAGGCGCGCGTGGGGGAGGGTTGATGGCGCTGCTCGACAGCCGCACGGGTCGGAACGGCACGGAGGCGTTTCCGGGAGACCTCACGGTGGACCCGAAGGCCTGCGCCTGCGGATTGGTGCAGGTATCCTGGGACGAATTGGCGCTGTTGTGCCGGCGGCTTGCCGGGCAACTCCGCGAGCGGGATCAGCCCGAGGTCGTGGTGGCGCTCGCCAGGGCGGGATACGTCCCGGGCGCCATCCTGGCATGCATGCTCCGCTGCGACCTGGTCACGCTCAGGGTCCCGCCGACCCGCAGCCCTGGTGATCTCGCATTGGACCAGCCCGGCTCGCTCGGCGAGGGGCTGGCCGGCCGTCGCGTGCTGATCGT
>JBKJJG010000028.1:0-5580 GCA_046598155.1 bacterium
GAGGGGCGCACCGTTGTGCTCTTCGTCGGCGACACCCCGCACGACGATGAGGTTGCGGCCTCTCGAGGTGTCCGGTTCTACAGGATTGGCGGTGACTCAGATCTCTCAAAGCTTCCCGAGGTGTTGCGATGAGCGCGTCCCTGGTGGTCCTGGGATCTAGCGGCGCGGTGCAGACCGCGCACCGCGACAACGCGGCGCTGGCTTTCCGGATGGGGGAGTCGTCCGTCCTGGTTGACTGCCCGGGCAGCCCCTTCCTCAAGCTGCGGCGGGCAGGGCTCGATCCGATGCTACTGCGGGCAGTGGTGATCACGCACGCGCATCCCGATCACATCTACGGACTGCCATCGCTGATCCACCATCTCTGGATGCTCGACCGTCAGGAACCCTTGCCGCTGTTCGCGCCTGAGCCGGAGATGGAGAAGTTACGGGGGCTGCTGGACGTGTTCGACCTGAGCCAGCGCGCCGTGTTTCTGGAGATGCACCCGCTGGCTGCCGGCACACAACCCACCGCCGGCGATTCTCCACCGAGCGGCGGCGCGCTACCCACGGCTGGCGATTCGAGACCTTTCTGGGAGTATGCCGGACACCGGCTCTCTGCGCTGCCGTCGGACCACGGCCCGCCCGCGTTCGCGATTCGCTGGGACACCCCTGGGGGTGCGGGGGTCGTCTACTCCTCTGACACGCGGCCGGTGGAGGCAATGGCTTCGTTCGGACGCGATGCCACGTTCTTCGTCCACGAGGCCACCTTCCTTGAGGCTGAGGCGGTCAGGGCAGCGGAAAGTGGCCACTCGACGGCCGCGCAGGCCGCCCGCCTGGCCAGGCTGGCCGGCGCGCGGCGGCTCCTCCTGGTGCATCTAGACTACCGGGCTGACGCGGCGCAGTTGGTGGAAGAGGCCCGGAGCGAGTTCGCCGGGCCTGTTGAGGTGCCGGACGACGGCGCGATCTACGCCGTGGAGTGATTTAGTGTGATCTAGGTGATGGCCCGGCCGGCGCCGGTGGTCCCGCCGTCCACCGCTATCGTCTGACCGGTGATGTACCCTGCCTCGCGGCCGGCCAGGAACACCACGAGGGCCGCCACCTCTTCGGCTGTGCCCATCCGGCCCATCGGAATCACCTCGATCAACTTCCGGCGCAGCTCCTCGGGCATGGCGGCCACGATGCCCGCGTCAATCGCGCCCGGCGCGACCGCGTTGACGGTGACACCGCGTGGAGCCAGTTCCCGGGCAAGCACCTCGGTCAGCCCTATCAGGCCGGCCTTGGCAGCCGAGTAGTTGGCCTGGCCTCCGCTGCCGGCGACCCCAGCTATGGAGGCCATGTTGATGATCCGGCCCCGACTGCTTGCCAGCAGGTGAGGCAGCGCGTGGCGGCAGCAGCGCACCGCACCTGACAGGTTGGTGTTGAGGACCGCGTTCCAGTCGGACGGCTGCATGCGCAGCACGAGCGCGTCGCGGGTGATGCCGGCGTTGTTGACCAGGATATCGAGGCACCCGAACCGCGCCACCGTCTCGGATACGCACGTCGCCGCGTCCGCGTCGGAGTCCACGTCGGCCTGGATCGCGAGAACCTCGGCAGGGGGAGAAAGCTCGCGGACAAGCGCCTCGGCGCCGGATGCGTTGGAGCGGTAGGTGAACGCGACGCGCGCCCCGGCCCGGGCAAGCGCTACCACTATGGCGCGCCCGAGGCCGGAAGATCCGCCGGTGACCAGCGCGGAAGCGGATTCGAGCATCAGGCGCGTCGGGCGACCACCTGCATCCAGATCCGCGGGACCGTCTGCAGCCGGAAGTCCTCGAAGGTCTGGCGGGCACCGACCTTGAGCGCTTCCATGCCGATCTCGAGGGGGACGCCGGGCAGCGCGCCCTCGATGAACATCGAGAACTCGCTGATGTCCTCCCAGGCCTGGCAGGGGAGCTGCTTCTCCTGGAACTCGACCGCCGTCTCGGCAAACCCGCTATCGGCAAGCAGGCGGCGGTACTCCTCGGGTGTGAGCCACTGCATCGCGGTGGTCTTGGCGTCGCGGACAACGACATGTCCCCGTTCGCGCAGACAGCGCATCGCCCGCAGCCCCCAGTGCTTGTAGAACCGCAGGCTGTCGCCGGCGTAGGCGCCCTCGAAGAAGGTGGTGTTGAACGCCAGCACGCCTCCGGGCCGCAGCACCTTGCTGATCGCGGCGATCACCTGGGCCTTGTCCGGGACGAGGTGGATCGCGTTGCAGAAGACCACCGTGTCCACCTGCGGCACCAGGCTGCTCAGGCGCTCCGCGGTGCCCTGGATGAACCGCACGACCGCAGACTGGATCCGCTGCGCCGCCAGCAGCAGCGCCGAAGAGGAGGGGTCTATGGCAAAGACGCGGCCCAGCGGTGGCATGCCCATCCGCTGCAGGATCAGCTCGGTGATGGCGCCCGGGCCTCATCCCAGGTCAACCACGTCTGCGCCGGGCCTTATGCCGGAGCGCGCCACTAGCCAGGCGTTCACTTCCCTGAAAAACGGGTGGGCCGCGAACTTGGCAAACGAGAACCGGGCGTCCGACGTCTCCATGGCCAGAGTATACCTCAGCGCCACCCCTCGCGGTGGATCACCTCATGGGCCAGTCCGCGGGAGCGGGCGGCTGCCTCTCCGGCAGGCGAAACCAGCAGGGTGCCGCCGCGTCCTTCGACCCGTCCTTCTGCCAATACAACGCGCCCTTTGGCCACGGACCACTTGGCGCGTCCTGCCTCCAGGTCCACGACCGTTACGTCGGCGTCGGCGCCCGCCCCGAGATGCCCTTTGGCCGGAAGGCCCAGCATGCGGGCCGGGTTCAAACTGGCCTTCACGACGAAATCGCGTAGGGTCCAGGCACGCATCTGGACCAGCATGAGCCCGTGGCGGACCAGGAAGTTGCGCGGGATCGCTCCGCCGTCGGTGCTGAGGCCGTTAATCACAAACGAACCGCCGCGCCGCGCGGTCGCCAGCAGTATCGCGGACGGGATGTGGTTGACCGGGAACGAAATCCCTGCGTTGGTGCCCAATGCGCGCCAGGTGTCGAGCCCGTCCGCAGGCGGGGCCAGCACGACCTCGCCGTCCTTCTGGCGGTGGATGCGCGCGTAGCCGGCGCGGATCGCGGCCTCCAGGCCCCCCTCGCTCTGCTCATAGCCGCCCAGCCGCAGGCAGGTCTTCGTGACGTCGCTTGCAGGAACCCCGTTGCGGCAGCGGGCCGAGGTGCCGTTGTATACCGATAGGTACGACTCGCTGATCGCGGAGGGGTGCGCGGCCAGAAGGTCGAGCGCGCGCTGTGCCTCGGCCACGGGATCGCCGGTTGTCTGGCCGCGGCAGTACGAGTTCACGTGAGCGATGTGGATGGGGTGGCCCGCGGCTAGATCCAGCGCCTCTTCGAGCCCGCGGATGTCCGAGCCGGTCGCGGTCGTTCCCACGTGGAAGGCAACGTAGCAGCGGCGAGCAGCTGCAGTTGCCACCGCCTGCGCCGTGGCCCTGGGTGTCAGGGGGTAGTGGCCGCCCAGCAACTTGACTCCAACCGCACCGTTGGCCAGCGCCCGGTCAAACGCGCCGGCGATCTCGTCCTCCGAGGGGTCGTACGACCGCAGCGTTGCGCCGGGAACCAGCGGGTGGAGGTAGGCGATGTTGAGTCCGGAGCCTCCGCCTGCCAGGTCCCGGGTCAGGTCATCGATCTCACCGGCCATGTCGAGCGCGGTCACGACGCCGGTCGCGGCCACCATGCCGTGCCCCTCGGCCGATCCGAAGTGGCGCGAGAGGTGGGTGTGGCTGTCAATTATTCCTGGGAGGACATACTGCCCGGAGACGTCAACAGTTCTCCGCGCGCCGGTGGTTACGCGACCGATCTCGCTGATCCGCCCGTCGCTGATGGCCAGATCGGCAGGTCCATCGGCGTTGTTGGCAGGATCGAGCAGATGCCCGCCCGTCAGTACGAGATCGTGCACTCGGCACCCTTCCTTTCCAGGGAGAGATTGGCCGGAAAGGACGGATTCCCTTTGCTATAATCAGCGCCGGAGAGGTGGCTGAGCCTGGCCGAAGGCGGCGGACTTGAAATCCGTTAGGGTGAAAGCCCTCGTGGGTTCGAATCCCACCCTCTCCGCCAGTCAGGAATGCCGGACACCCAATGGAGGCCTCATCATGTTCGGATGGACGGGCGGTATCCTCAGGGTTGACCTGACAACGAAGACATTCAGAAAAGAGACGTTCAGCGAGGAATTCGCCCACAAATGGGTCGGCGGCCGGGGATTCGCCCTGAAGACTCTCTGGGACGAGCTCGAGCCGGGAATCGATCCCCTGGGACCAAAGAACAAGTTCATCGTCGCCCTCGGCCCGATCGCCGGCATCCCCGCACCCAACACGGGTAAAACAGTCGTGGCGGCCAAGTCCCCCCTGACCGGCGGATACGGAGACGGCAACCTGGGCACTCGGGTCACGGAACAACTCCGGAAGGCCGGGTACGACATGCTCATCGTGGAGGGCGTCGCCGCCGAGCCGACCCTGCTCTATATCGAGGACGACAAGGTGGAGTTTCTGCCCGCCGCCGAGGTTTGGGGCAAGGGGACGTACGCGACCAACGACTGGATCTACGGACGCTACGGGAGAAAGGTCGGGGTCCTCAACATAGGGCAGGGGGGGGAGAACCTCAACCGCTACGCTGTTGTACGGAGCCTCGAGGGGCGCGCGGGCGGCCGGCCCGGGATGGGCGCCGTCATGGGATCGAAGAAACTGAAGGCCATTGTGGTCAAGGGGAGCAAGCCCATCCCCCAGGCCGATCCCGAGGCGATGAAGAAGCTCGGCGCGGCCGACCTGCGCACGGTTCACGAGATCGACAAGAAGTCCGGCTGGTCCATCCAGGGCACGACGGGCATTCTCGCCTGGTGCAACGAGGTGGCCGCGCTTCCGGTCCGGAACATGAGGAAGACCCGGCATTCCGACGCCTGGCGGATTGACGGCGAACGGCTGAACGAAGCGCGGGTGGCGATCTACGGCTGTCCGAACTGCACGATGCACTGCGGCATCGCCATCCGCGACCGCGAGGGCCGGGAGTCCGAACTCGACTACGAGAACATCGGCATGCTGGGCAGCAACCTGGAGATCTTCGAGTTCGATCAGGTCGGGTCGCTCAACTACCTGTGCGACGACTATGGCCTGGACACTATCTCCGCGGGTGGCGTCCTTGGGTTCTACGCTGATGCGATCAGCCGTGGAGACATCGCCGGCGATTTCCGGTTTGGCGATGCCGAAAAGGCCAAGGAACTGCTTCGGCTTGCCGCGCCCAGGGAGGGGGGCCTGGGAGACATGCTGGCCGACGGGACGATGCGCATGGCCCGGAAGATCGGCCGGGGTTCCGAAGCCTACGCCATGCACGTCAAGGGCCTGGAGATCTCAGCCTATAACTGCAAACTCTGCCCCGGCATGGCCCTCTCTTTCGGAACGAGCCCGATCGGTGCCCACCACAAGGAAGCCTGGGTCATCACCTTCGAGCTCAACCAGACGGTCCGCGATTCCTACGGGCGGGAGAAAGCCGAGAAGGTAATCGAACTGCAGAGAATACGGGGCGGGCTATTTGAGTACATTATCGCCTGCCGATTC
>JBKJJG010000247.1:0-3149 GCA_046598155.1 bacterium
GTGAAGGTGCTGGCCGACGGCGTCTTTCCGCTCGTGGCCGGTCCGCCCGGCGAGGCGGTGCTGCACGTCCTCGTGGACGGCGACCGACACGGGGAGGAGGGGCTGCGCCGTCTGCGGGACCTGCTTGCCCGCCACGGCGGCGACCGCCCGGTGCTGCTGACCGTGACCTCGGAGGGCCGAGCGGTGCGGATGCAGGCTCGGGACATCAGCGTTGTGGCAGGGCTCCAGGTCGTCGAGGCCGTCGAGAGACTGTTGGGCCCGAAGACCGCGTCATGGATTCCGAAATGAGCGCGCGGTTCCTCAGGCGTGTTAGAGGTCCACAGGTCGTGGCGGCGGCGGTGCTGCTGGGAATAGGGTTCCTGTTTGTGGTCCAGTTCCGGGCCAGCCGGTTCTTGAGCGCACAGCCGGAGGTGCCCACCCGCAACGTGTACGCTCTGGCAACGCTGCTGCGGCAGGAGCGTGAGGTGCGAATGGCGCTGGAGCGGAAGGTCGGCGAGATGCAGCGGCGCCTTGCGGAGTACGAGCAGGCCACCGCAGAGGGCCGTACCCTGGCGGCGGCGATGAGCAAAGAACTGGAGAGTCTCCGCGTGCTCGCCGGGCTGAAGCCGATGAAGGGACCGGGGATCGTCGTGCGCCTGGAGGATGCCAAGAGCAACCCGGCCGGCAGCAGCCCGGTTGTGGTGACCTACCAGGATCTGGTGAGCGTCATTAACGAACTGTGGGCAGCCGGCGCAGAAGTCGTTGCGGTGAACGGTCAGCGGGTAGCCGCCACCACCGGTTTTGGCCAGGTCGGCGGGACGGTGCTGGTAGACCTGGCGCGGCTCACGGGCCCGTTCACGATCGTGGCGCTGGGCGATCCAGCCACGCTGGAGGGCGGTCTCAACATCCGCGGCGGGCTGGCGGAAGGCCTGCGGGCCCTGGGGATGGGCATCACGATCAGCCGGCCGGGCGACCTCACCGTGCCGGCCCACAGGGGCGTTCCCAAGTTCGAGCACTCCAAGCCCACCGAGTAGCAGGGCAGCGCCGCGGCGTGCTATGATTTCTGTTGGTTGTTGCGCGGTTGGGTGCGCCGGGGTGGTGGAACAGGCTGACACGACGGCCTCAAAAGCCGTTGGGGGAAACCCCTTGCGGGTTCAAGTCCCGCCCCCGGCACCAATGAACCCTCGGCGTCGCCTGCGCCGGGGGTTTTCACTTTCCCCACCTGCGCCGATTTCCGCCCGCCACCGGGGCTTTGGGAACTTTCGTCCTGCAATCCCGTCTAACTGGTTGACAGGGTGAATGCGAGGAGACCTGGGTGACCTTCGACGAACGTAACCTGATCAACCGCTCCCGCTCCGGCGAGATAGAAGCATTCGATCTGCTCGTCCGTCTCCACCAGGATCGGATCTACAACCTGGCCTACCGGATCACCGGGAACCGCGAGGATGCCTCCGATGCCGCGCAGGATGCCTTCGTGCGCGCCTACCAGGCCCTGCCCAGGTATCGCGAGGACGCCACCTTCTCGACCTGGCTGTACCGCATCGCGACGAACGCGGCGCTCGACCTCGTGCGCAGGCGGCCGGCGCTTCCGCCGGTGGAACTGAGCGCCGAGTACCGAGCGCCTGACGACCCAGAAGCCGCGGCGAACCGCCGGGAGGTCACCCGGCGCGTGCACGCGGCGCTGGGCCATCTGACGGTGGAGTATCGCACCGCCGTCGTGCTGCGCGATCTGCAGGGGTTGGCCTACGGCGAGATCGCACGTATCCTTCAAGTTCCGTTGGGGACGGTGCGGTCGCGCCTGGCCCGGGGCCGCGAGGCCATGCGCGCGCAGTTGACGGACCTTGTCAGTGCCGAGGGGTGAGGGACCGATGACCCACGAGGAAGCACGCACCCGGCTCTCGGCGCTCCTCGACGGCGCGCTGCCGGACCAAGAGGCCGTGCAGGTGGAGGCGCACCTTGAAGGCTGCTCCTCCTGCCGGGAGGAACTGGCGCAACTGCGCACGACCGTTACCCTGCTCCAGGAGGTGGAACCGATGAAGGCACCAGAGGGATTTGCCGCCGAGGTGCGCCGCCGGATCGAGCGGCTCACCCAGGCAACGCAGCACTCACCGTGGACGCGCCTGCGCGCGGCACTGTCGTGGCGGAGTAGGTCCTGGCGGACCGCCACCGCGGCGGCTGCCGTGGTCATGGTGGGGGTCTTCGCGGTCAACCTGTTGCGCGAAGCAGGGGTGCCCGCTGGCGCCACGCGGGTCAGGATGCCGGAGCTCACGCTTGACGTCTCCAAGGTCGGCGAAGGTGCGCGCACCGTGGCGCAGGCGATTCCCCCGGCTGCGGGGACCGGTGAGCCCGTTTCCATGCGCCGGGTCATCCGGACCGGTCAGATGGCGATCGAGGTCGAGCGGTTCGACGCGGCTGCCAGCCGCCTGTTTGTCATCGCGGAAGGCGCCGGCGGGTTTGTGGCCGACTCCTCCTTCTCGGATGAGGACGGCGTCCCCCGCGGCACGTTCGTCCTGCGCGTGCCCGCAGCCCGCTTCAGCGAGGTGGTGGCGCAGGTCGAGAAGATGGGCACCGTGAAGCGCCGGCAGATCAGCGGCCAGGACGTAACCGAGGAGTTCATTGACCTGGAGGCCCGCGTGCGCAACCTGGCGCGCCAGGAGGCACGGCTGCTGGCGTTCATGGACCGCGCCACCAAGATCCCCGACCTGCTGGCCATCGAGGGCGAGGTGGCCCGAGTACGCGGCGAGATCGAGCGCCTGACCGGCCGCCTGCGCTTCCTGGCCAATAAAGTGGACCTGGCCACGGTGCAGGCCGAGGTGAGCCAGAAGCCGAAGAAGTCGGAGGGCGGGTTCTGGGATTTCAAGCGGACGCTGGAGCGCGTCAGGACGGCGTTCTTGAACACCGTCCGGCAGATGCTGGGCGCCGCCGAATCGCTTGTGGCGCTTGGGGCCGCGCTGCTGCCCGTGGCCCTGCTTGGCGCGGTGGTGTGGTGGTTGCTGCGCCGGGGCTCTCGCCGGGCCGATAGGATTCCCTGAGGGATCACGCAGAACACCTGTACCGGCCGTGGAGATCGGGCCCGCGTACCGTACGCTATGGTACGCGGTATCCGTGGGAGGGCGGTGATGCCTGTGCCCGGCAAGCTGGTGCTCCTGGATAGTAACGGCCTCATCTAC
>JBKJJG010000180.1:0-8960 GCA_046598155.1 bacterium
GTCCCTTCTTCTTCGCCAACGGTTCCTCTACGGGCCGTATGCAACCGGCGCCCGGCGGTCTTAGAAGTCCTCGTCAGACATGCCGCCGCCCGGCATGGGCGCAGCGCCCTTCTTCTCTCGCTTCTCGACCACGATTGCCTCGGTGGTCAGCAGCATCCCGGCCACTGAGGCGGCGTTCTGCAGCGCCAGGCGCACGACCTTGGTCGGATCCACGATCCCGGCCTTGACCATGTCCTTGTACTCGCCGGTTGCGACGTCGTAGCCGATGTTGCCCTTTTCCTTCTTGATGCGTTCGACCACCAGCGACCCTTCCCCGCCGGCGTTGTGCACGAGTTGTCGCGTCGGCTCCTCGATCGCGCGGCGCACGATGTTGCTGCCGATCTGCTCGTCGCCGCTGGCCGAGATGCCGCCGAGCTGCGATAGTGCCCTCAGGAGCGCAACCCCGCCGCCCGGCACGATGCCTTCCTCTACGGCGGCCTTGGTGGCGTTGAGCGCATCCTCGAAGCGGTGCTTCTTCTCCTTCATCTCGGTTTCGGTCGCGGCGCCAACCTTGATCTCGGCGACGCCCCCGCCCAGCTTGGCCAGGCGCTCCTGCAGCTTCTCGCGGTCGTAGTCGCTGGTCGTGTCCTCGATCTCCTTCTTGATCTGCGCGACGCGGCCGTCAATGTCGGCCTTGGCGCCCTTCCCGCCGATGATCGTGGTCTCTTCCTTGGTGGTCTTCACCTTGTCGGCATGGCCGAGGAGCTCCAGCTCGACGTTGTCGAGCTTGATTCCGATGTCGTCGGAGATGACCTTGCCGCCGGTCAGGGCGGCCATGTCGCCGAGCATGGCCTTGCGGCGGTCGCCGTAGCCCGGCGCCTTCACGGCCGCGCTGTGCAGGATGCCGCGGAGCTTGTTGACCACCAGGGTTGCGAGCGCCTCACCCTCGACGTCCTCGGCCACGACGATGAGCGGCCTGCCCGTCCGGATCACCTTCTCCATCAGTGGCACGATGTCGCGGGCAGCGCTGATCTTCTTCTCGGTGAGCAGGATGTAGGGGTTCTCGAGGACGGTTTCCATCTTGTCGGGGTCGGTGATGAAGTACGGCGAGATGTAGCCGCGGTCGAACTGCATGCCCTCGACCACCTCGACGGTTGTCTCGATGCCCTTGCCTTCCTCGATGGTGATGACGCCGTCCTTGCCCACCTTGTCCATGGCGTCGGCAATTGTTTCGCCAATCGCGTCGTCGTTGGCCGCTATGCCAGCCACGTGGGCGATCTCGCGGCGACCCTCGATCTGGATGCTTGCCTGCTTGATCCCCTCGACGATCGCGTCCACCGCCTTGTCAATGCCGCGCTTGATCAGCATCGGGTTCGCGCCGGCGGCGACGTTCTTCAGGCCCTCCCGCACCATGGCCCAGGCCAGCACGGTCGCGGTGGTGGTGCCGTCGCCCGCCGCGTCGTTGGTCTTGCTGGCCACCTCCTTGACGAGCTGCGCGCCCATGTTCTCGGCGGGGTCTTCGAGCTCAATCTCCTTTGCCACGGTGACGCCATCTTTGGTGATGGTCGGAGATCCCCACTTCTTCGCAAGCACCACGTTGCGCCCCTTTGGTCCCAACGTGATCTTGACCGCGCTGGCCACTCGTTCAACGCCTCGCTCGAGCGCCCGGCGCGCGTTCTCATCGTAAAGCAGTAGCTTGGCCGGCATCTCCATCCTCCTGACAGCGGTGTGTTAGCACTCTCCACCGGACAGTGCCAATCCATCTCCTATTGTTCAGAACCGGCAGCGGCAACGCAAGAACGGCGCTCAGGCCGTCCTGAGCGGTTTCTCGGCGCTGGCTCTGATTCTCTCAACGAAGGTCTCGATTTCTCCAGTTTTCGCGGTTTTTCGAGATTGAGAGGCGTTGAGCGTGCCCCTGGCGGGGGTAGCCGTGCCGGCAGGTGCTATACTAAATGAGTGTTCCGCCGCACCCGACACCTGCTTGCCGTCCACCGGTGGCAAGGCGCCGTCGCGCTGTTCCTGGTCGCCGTCGGCTTCATGGTCGTGGCGCAGACGCGAGCCCGGCAGCCCATCCGCCAGGCCGGAGCGCTGCCCTCCTGGCGCCTCCCGGAGCTGGCCGTCCTCGTCAGACAACAGGAGGACGCGCGCAGGCTGCTGGAGGCCGAGGTGGATGAGCTAAGGAGGCGTTCGCGTGATTACGAGGCCGCGGTCATCGAGGGCCGCGGCCTTTCACAGGCCATGGCAAAGGAACTGGCCCGTTACAGGTTGGTGCTGGGCCTGGTTCCGGTGGAGGGTCCTGGGGTCCGCGTCGTGGCACGGGGCGGGGCCCCTGGAACGGGCGGCATCCTGCCGTCTGCGGTGGAGGCACAGGATCTGTCGGGTGTGGCCAACGAGCTTTGGTCCGCGGGTGCCGAGGCCATGGCCATCAACGGGATCCGCGTCTTGGCCACGACCGGCATCCGGCTGGCCGGCGGCGCATTGCAGGTAGGGTCCACGACCATCGTCCCGCCGTACCGCATCGAAGCCATTGGGGATCCGGCCGCGTTGCAGGCAGCCCTGGCCATCCGCGACGGGTTCGTGGAGGGGCTGCGCTCCGTGGGGATCCAAGTGACGGTTCAGGCTCATGAACGCCTGCGGATTCCTGCCAGGGGGACCGCCGAGTCCTTTCGTCACGCCCGGCCCAAACCCGCCGAGTGACCCTCAGGTAAAAGCGGCGCGGCCGTCGCCAGGTGAGCGGGGCGCTGCCCCGTCTCCTCCGGCCGGCACGGCCGCACCGTTCTCCCCGCCCTCAGAGAGGCGGACCGCTCTTGGGTCATGGTCGTGCGGCGCGATCTTGGTACGACCCGACCGTGCGGTACCGTCCTCGTTCGAGGCGGGGGTTCACAATATGCATGCCCTGTTAGGCCATCAATCAGTCGTCCCGGCGGCCCTTTCGACTGCCAGCGCCACTGCCTCACCGCCGGCCAGGCAGGCCGCGGCCACGCCCCGCCGTTCCCCCCGGGCGGCCATCGCGTGCAGGAGAGTGGTGAGGATCCGCGCGCCGCTGGCGCCAATGGGGTGGCCCATTGCCACGGCGCCGCCGCGGACGTTGACCCGATCGGCGCCGATTCCCAACTCGCGGCTCACGCCGATCACAACCGCGGAGAACGCCTCGTTGATCTCGAAGAGGTCCACGTCGTGCGTCGTCCACCCCACTTTGGCGAGCAGGCGCCAGATGGCCTCCGCGGGCGCGATGGTGAACCACTCCGGTGCCATTGCCGCCACGGCCTGCCCGGCAATCCTGGCCAGCGGCGTTCGGCCCATCCGGCGGGCGGCCTCGGACGAGGCCAACACCACCGCGGCGGCGCCGTCGCTGATAGAGCTCGCGTTGGCGGCGGTCACGGTGCCGCCTTCCTGGAAGGCGGGCTTCAGGGTTGGGATCTTGGCATAGTTCACCCGGCGGGGTTCTTCATCCTCGGCAACAGGCGGAGCGCCGCCGTCGGGCTGGACAGGCAGTATCTCCGCTCCGAACTCCCCGGCGTCCATTGCCGCAATCGTGCGGCGGTAGCTCTCCGCCGCAAACGCGTCCTGTTCTTCCCGCGTGATTCCGTAGGTGCGCGCCAGTATCTCGGCGCAGTTGCCCATGTGCCCGTGGCCGTAGGCGTCGTGCAGCCCGTCGCGCAGGATAACGTCCACCAGGACGCCGTCCCCGAGCCGGTACCCGTTGCGTACTCGCTCGGCCAGGTGTGGAGCCGCGCTCATGTTCTCCATCCCGCCGGCGACAACGACCTCTGCGTCCCCGGCCTGGATTGCCTGGCAGCCCAGCATCACCGCCTTGATCCCGGATCCGCACATCTTGTTGACCGTTGTTGCCGGGACCGAGTTCGGCAGCCCGGCCGCCAGCACGGCCTGGCGCGCTGGGGCCTGGCCCAGGCCGGCGCTCAGCACGTTGCCCATGATTACCTCGCTGACCGCATCAGCCGGAACGCCGGCGCGCCGCACGGCCTCAGCCAGCACCAGGCCGCCCAGCCGCGTGGCCGGGATAGTCGCCAGGCCTCCCATGAATCGCCCGATCGGAGTTCGCACAGCGCTCAGGACCACCACTTCAACCATGTCGCACCCTCCAGGTCAGACCCCCCATCCAGTCTATCGTGGGTTCGGGGGCGCGCAAGCCTGGCTTTTGACACCCCATTTCGGGCTGATGTATAATACGCTCGTCGTAAGACCTGCCACGATCGTTGAGGCGGCGGTTGGAAGTGGCGGCCGCACCGGTTTAGGACGGCAGGTTCCTCAAGCGCAGGGTGGAGGAGCCTGCTTCCTGTCTGTTTGAGGGGTGATGGGGCGATGGCGGAAATCCGCGTGGGGAAGGACGAGAGTCTGGACGCCGCGCTGCGGCGGTTCAAGCGGCAGGTGAAACGATCCGGGATCCTCACCGATGCCAAGCGTCACGAGCACTTTGAGACTCCGGCCCAGAAACGGCGCCGGAAGATAGCCCGCAGCGCGAAGCGGCGGCGACGCTAACTCCGGCCGGGCAGGCCCAGGGCATCGGGAGACGCCGGTGACGACCGAGCAGCGCCTTGAGGAAGACCTCAAGGCGGCAATGCGCGCCAGGGACGCGCTGCGCGTCTCTACGATCCGTCTGGCGCGGGCGGCGCTGAAGAACGCCGAGATCGAACGCCGCCGTCCCCTTGCCGAGTCCGAGGTCATCGAGGTCGTTCAACGCGAAGTCCGACGCCGCCGCGAGGCGATCGAGGGTTTCACGCGGGGCGGGCGGGACGATCTGGTGGCGAAGGAGCAGTTGGAGATGGCCATCCTGCTGGGCTACCTGCCGGCGCCGATGGACGACGCCGAGCTCCGCCGGATCGTGGCCGAGGTCGTCGCAGAGGTGGGCGCAACCGGCGGCGGGGAGTTCGGCCGCGTGATGGGCCAGGTGATGCGCCGGGTTGCCGGGCGCGCAGAGGGCCGGGCGGTTGAGCGCATCGTGCGCGAGGTGTTGGGGTGCTAGGCGTTGGACCGCGCAGGCGCGGGTGTGAGCCCGGGGCGTTCCCCGGGCTTTCGTGTTGACGGCCGGCGAGACGAACTGAGGGCGGTTCCGAGATCATGACGGCACCATCGAGGCGGCGAAAACCGATCAAGCGTGCCCAGAGCGCCGGCGGCGTGGTGTTCGATCGCACCGGCGACGAGGTGCGGATCCTGATCCTGCAGCACGAGGCCGGCAAGTGGATGCTGCCCAAGGGCACCATCGAGCCCGGGGAGACCTCCGAGGCCGTGGCGCTTCGCGAGGTGCGCGAGGAGGTGGGGCTCTCGAACGTGCGCGTGGTGAGCGACCTAGGGCGAGAGCGGTACTCGTTTTTCTGGCGTACCGAGGACACGTTCTACGACAAGACCGTTCACTACTTTCTTCTGGAGTTCCTCGGCGGGGAGGAGATCCGGCCCCAACGCGAGGAAGGATTCGTGGCCGCGGAGTGGGTAACGTTCACCGAGGCGCTGGCGCGGATCAAATACAAGGAGACGCGCGAGATAGTACGCCGGGCGCAGAACGCGCTGGAATGCCCGGCCACGGCTGGGGAGGCGGAAGGATGAGTCGCGAGGTGGACGAGCGCGTGCGGCGCGTTCTGCAGCAGTACTCCGACCACCTGAACCCCTCGTGGGTCCGGGGGTACAAGTTCCTCGGCGTGGAGACGCTGGAGGTCGAGGCCCAAGGGGCCATCATCCTCGACGCCTACGGCCGCGAGTACTTGGACTTCGCTTGCGGGCCCGCGGTTTTCATAGTGGGACACCGCCACCCGAAGGTGGTCGAAGCCGCGCGGCGCGAGCTCGACCGGATGCCGCTTTCGGTGCGGATCATGCCCAACGAGCCGATGGGCCAGCTCGCCGCGCTCCTGGCAGAGATCACGCCGGGCGATCTCCAGTACGTGTTCTTCTGCAACAGCGGCGCGGAGGCGAACGAGGGAGCGCTAAAGCTGGCGCGCGCCGCGACCGGGCGGCCCGAGATTATCGCGACGATCGGCGCGTTCCACGGCAAGACGATGGGCGCCCTGTCGGTTTCCGGGCGGGAGATGTACCGCAAGCCGTTCGAGCCCCTGATACCCGGCGTCGTCCACGTGCCGTTTGGGGACGCCGAGGCGGTCGCCGCAAGGGTGACCCCTCAGACCGGTGCCGTGATCGTGGAGCCGATCCAGGGCGAGAACGGGGTGGTGCTCCCGCCGGACGGCTACCTGAGGGCGCTGCGCGAGATCTGTGACCGCTCGGGCGCCCTGCTCATCCTCGATGAGGTGCAGACTGGGATGGGCCGCACCGGCAAGATGTGGGCGTGCGAGCACGAGGGCGTGGCCCCGGACATCCTCACCTCGTCCAAGGGGCTGGGTGGCGGCATCGCGCCTGTGGGGGCTTTCATCGCCCGCCCCCACCTATGGGGGGCGATGACGAAGCATCCTTACATGCACACCACAACCTTCGGCAATCGTCTGGGATGGGCCGCATCCGTTGCGACGATACGGGTCATCCAGGAAGAAGGGCTGCTGCCTCGCGCCACGGCGATAGGGAATCGCCTGATGGCAGGTCTTGGCCAGGCGGCATCGGCCGTTCCCGGGATGGTCACCGATGTTCGGGGCCGCGGCTGCCTGGTGGGCGCGGAGTTCGCCGACCCCGACGTGGCCTTCCTGGTGCTGGCGGGGATGGTGCAGCGGCAGGTGCTGGCTTTTCACGGGATCAACCGGCCGGAGGTCATCAGGTTTGCTCCGCCGCTGATCGCGACCGATGCTCAGGTGGATCGTGCGGTGGAGGTATTCGGCGACGCCCTGGCGGAGGCGCGGGCCCTGCTTTCCGAGTTAGACGCCGACTCTAGTGCGCAGTAGGCCGTGGCGCCCGCGCGGATCGTGCGCGGCGTGTTGTGAGATGGTTTCGGATATGTTAGTGTCACAATACGCTAGATGAAGTCTGAAATCTAAGGAGGGAATGCCATCGTGAGGTTCCTCCCAGGTCGTGCAGTTGCACTGGTCGTCATCTTGGCCCTGGTTCTTCTTCCCTTAGTCCCCAGCGCGGCCCAGCAGCCGCGGCGTGGCGGTGCGCTGCGAATCGCGCACATCGGGGAGCCGCCGACGCTGGATCAGCACTGGACCACCGCGGCAATCACCGGCCACATAATGAACCACGTCAACGAGGGCCTGTTTGCCGTCAACCTGAAGTTCGAGCCCAAGCCGATATTGGTGGACAAGTGGACGCTTAGCCCTGACCGGATGACCTACACTTTCACCCTGCGCAAGGGGGTGAAGTTCCATAACGGCAAGGACCTGGGCAGCGAGGACGTCAAGGCGTCGCTCGAGCGGTGGGGCCGTATCGCAACGCGGGGCCGGGGGCTGTTTGCCAACGTGGTGTCGCTCGCAACCCCCGACCCCCTGACGGTGGTCATGAAGCTGCGAGAGCCGTATGCGCTGCTGCCGCTGGACCTGGGTTGGGTCGGGCAGTCGGCGGTGATCTTCCCCAAAGAGGTGATTGACGAAGCCGGCACCGGCATGGTCAAGCGGTTCATCAGCACCGGCCCGTACAGGTTCGTGGAGCACCTGCCCGACCGTCACATCCGGCTCGACCGGTTCGAGGGCTACGCGGCCCGCACCGAGGAGCCGGATGGGGCTACGGGCCGCAAGAACGCCTACTTTGATTCGATCTACGTCATCCCAGTGCCCGACGCGGCGGTGCGGATCGCGGGCGTCAAGCGGGGCGAGTACCACTTCGCCGAGACGATCCCGCCGGACGAGTACGACCGGCTGCGCACCGATCCCGATCTCGTGCCCTTCATCACCGAGACGGCGAGCTGGCTCACCGCGGTCTTCAACAATAGGTCGCCGTTGATGGGTAACCGGAAGATCCGCCAGGCCTTCCAGGCCGTGTTGGACCAGGAGGCCGTGATGCGGGCGGCCTACGGCAACCCCCGCTTCTGGCGGATAGACCCCGGGCTGATGCCCAAGGAGCACTATCTGTGGACGGATGCCGGCAAGGAGTTCGTCAACCAGAAGAACATCGAGCGTGCCCGGCAGTTGCTCGCCGAGGCCGGGTACAAGGGCGAACCCATCCGCTGGATTACCACGATGGAGTACGTCGCCTACGGGACCGCGGCCCAGGTGGTCAAGCCGATGCTCGAGCGGGCAGGGTTCGTGGTGGACCTCCAGGTTGTGGACTGGGCTACGCTGGTGGCGCGCCGCGCGAGGCCCGAACTGTGGGACGTGTTCAGCACGGCGTTCAGCTTCGTCGCCGACCCGGTGCTGTTGTTGTCGCTTCAGCCCACGTGGCCGGGTTGGTACGACAACCGCGACATGAACGCGATGATGACCCTGATGCGTCGGCACTCCGACCCGAAGGTGCGCCACGACCTCTGGAAGCGGATGCAGAAGCTCTGGTACGAGGATGCGGGAACGATCAAGTTTGGGGACTACTTCGTGCTGCACCTCTTCCGAAAGGAACTCAAGGGCTACGTGAACATCCCCACCCATGTGTGGTGGAACGCGTGGCTTGAGACACGGTAGCGTGGTAGCCGGTTCCGTGGTGGAGGGGGCGCACGCCCCCTCCACCGGGCACGGGCAAGCCGCGCAGATTCCGCAGAGGACTCTGATCCAACGATGACCGGATACATCGTCCGCCGGCTGATCGCGCTGCTGCCGGTACTGATGATAGTGGCGACGGTGGGGTTCTTCCTCATCTACCTGACGCCTGGCGACCCGGCGTCAGTCATGTTGGGCCCCGATGCCACCACCGAGGACGTGGAGAACCTGAAGCGCATCATGGGCCTGGACCGGCCTCTCATTGTTCAGCTCCTGCGGTGGTACGGCCGGACCCTGCAGGGCGACCTGGGCTACTCGATCTTCCTGCAGCGCCCGGTGCTTCAGGCGATATTCGAGCGGCTCGAGCCCACCATGATGCTGACGCTCATGGCCCTCACCGTGGCCACGGTGATTGGGATTCCGGCTGGCGTTATAGCGGCGGTGCGGCGCAACACCTGGGTGGAC
>JBKJJG010000210.1:0-3765 GCA_046598155.1 bacterium
GGCGTGGCAACCCGCAGTTTCATCATGGGAAGCAGGCTCTGCCCGCCGGCCAGGATCTTGGCGTCATGGCCGTGCGACTGCAGCAGCCGCAGGGCGGCCTTCACCGTGCGGGGCCGATGGTAGGCGAACGCGGCCGGAATCATCGGCCGGGCTCCGCATCCGCACGCTGGTGCACCTCGCGCTCCAGCGCCTTGAAGAACACGCCTGCCAACTGCTTTGCCACGCCGCCGAACAGGCGGTGGCCGACGCTCATCAGAACCCCGGTCACCTGCACCTCCCCGACGTACCGCACAAGCGTCGAGGCGTCCTGGGCCTCCAGGGTCATGGCGCCTGCGGCCCTGATCGTTCCGGGCCGCCCGCCTCCCTCCACGGTCAGGGTCATTCTCTCCGGGGAGGTCTTGTCCGTGATGCGAGCCCTTCCCTGATAGGTGGCGCGCACCGGTCCGACGGCCAGCTCGATCGTGGCGTCGTAGGCATCTTCACCGGTGGGGACGAGCTGCTTCAGGCCCGGGACCGTCTTCGCCAGCACGTCGGGGTCGTTGAGCGCGGCCCACACCCGCTCGCGCGTCGCGGGAAGGAGGTGCTCGCCTTCTATCTTCATGCCGAACCTCCTGGAAACGAGACCGGCGGAAGCTGGAAGCCGTATGGCCTGCAGCACCCGCCGCGCCATCTTTCATTATAAGAAGGCCGGGTTTTGCGTGTCAATTTCGCGCCCTCATGCCTCAGTCGCCAGGTAGTCGCGCAGCGCCTCGCCGCGCAACCCGTTGCCCAGTCCCACCGCGAGTTTCAACCTGGCCTTGTGCCCCGGCAAGTCGTGCACGAAGAAGATCCCACGCGCCAGCAGATCGCGAAACGCGCCCTGGTACCCGTAGCCATCCCACATTTCGCCGCCGAGACACCGCGTGGTGACAACCACTGGGACCCCTGCGCCCAGCGCGTCACCGATGGCTGGCAGCAACGGCGGCGGCACCCGGCCGCCGCCGAATGCCTCTATCACGATCCCGCGGGAGCCGCTCTCCAGACTGCAGCGGAGAAACCGGTCGTCGGCGTCCACGGCCAGGCGGATCAGGTCCACCCTGGGTTCCATAGCGTTGGGCAGCACGCGCCGCGGGTACGGCGCGGCCACGAACGCGATCCGGTCCCCGTAAGCAAGACCCACCGGACCGGTCACCGGCGACTTGAAGGTGTCCTCCTTCTGGCCGCTGGTCTTGGTCACCCATCGCGCGGAGTGGACCTCCTCGTTAAGGACCACCAATACCCCGCGTCCCCGTGCCTCGGGCGAGACCGCTGTGCGGATCGCGTCGTAGAGGTTGCGGTAGCCGTCGAACCCGATCTGCGAGGCGTTGCGCATCGCCCCGGTGAAGATCACCGGGGTCTGGCCGCCCACCGTCAGGTGCAGGTAGTAGGCCGACTCCTCGAGCGTGTCTGTCCCGTGGGTAATGACCAGGCCCGTCACGTCCGGCCGCGCGACTATCTCCGAGGCGCGGCGGCTCAGTTCGAGAATCCTGGCGAGCGTCATGAAGGCACCCGGGATGAAGTCGAACTCCTCTACCTCCAGCGAGGCGACCGCGTCGAGCCCTGGGATCTCGCGCAGCAGGTCGGCGCCGCGTAGGGTAGGCGTGGCCCCGCGACCGTCCGTATCGCGAGTCGAGATCGTACCGCCTGTTGTCAGTACCACGACTTTGGGCATGGATGCCTCCAGGGGCCGGCCCATCTGTCGGGCTACGGCGCGAACCGCGCGCGGTGCAGGAACCGCCCTGATCCGCTCTGGCCCAGGAATCGGTCGCCGTCCACGATCTGCCGGCCGCGTACCCAAACCGCCACGGGCGCCCCGCGCACCGTCATCCCTTCAAATAGATTGTAGTCCACGCGCATGTGGTGGGTGCGCGCGCTCAGAGTGCGCTCGGCCTGGGGGTCGAACAGCACGATGTCGGCATCGGCACCCACGGTGAGACTGCCCTTGCGCGGGTAGATCCCGAAGAGCCGGGCAGGGTTGGTGGCGGTGAGCTCCACGAAGCGGCCGAGCGAGATGCGCCCGCTGCCCACCCCGGCGTGATGTAGAACCATCAGGCGGTCCTCTATCGCCGGGACGCCGCTTGGGATCTTTGAGAAGTCGTCGCGACCTAGCGTCTTCTGCGTCGCGAAGTTGAACGAACAGTGGTCGGTGGCGACCACGTCCAGCGAGCCGTCGCGCACGCCCTCCCACAGCGCCTCCTGGTCGAGCGCGGTCCGAAACGGCGGCGAGCAGACGAACTTGGCGCCCTCGAAACCAGGACGGTCCAGATCGTCCGCGGTGAAGAAGAAGTACTGCGGGCAGGTCTCGGCCCACACCCGGAGACCCCGGGCCCGGGCCGCGCGCACCTGCTGCAGCGCCAGATCGCAGGTCACGTGCACGACGTAGAGCGGCGCGCCGGCGACCGCGGCCAGCGCGATCGCCCTGCCCGTCGCCTCGCCCTCCAGCTCGGCCGGGCGGGTCAGGGCATGATACCTGGGGGAGCGGCGGCCCGCGGCCACCGCTTCCCGAACCAGGAGGTCAATCGCGTCGCCGTTCTCGCAGTGCGCCATCAGCAGGATCCCGGCAGAAGCAGTCCGCCGCGCGATGGCAAACAGCGTGGCGTCGTCCACCTGCAGCCGGCCCTTGTAGGCCATCAGCACCTTAACCGTGGTCACGCCCCAGTCCGGCAGCAGGGCGATCTCGTCCAGCACCGCCGGCGTGGGATCGGCGATGGTCATGTGAAAGCCGTAGTCAATGGACGCCCTGCCGGCGGCCCTGGCGTGCCAGAGGTCGAGGGCCTCGCGCAGGCTGGCACCCCTGGGTTGAATCGCGAAGTCTATGTGAGAGGTGGTCCCGCCAAACGCGGCGGCGAGGTGGCCGGAGGCGAAGTCGTCGGCCGATGCCGCATCCCCAAGCGGCATGTCGAGGTGCGTGTGCACGTCAATGCCGCCGGGCAGCAGCAGCAGATCTCCGGCGTCCACGACAACGGCGCCGTCGTCCGGGAGGCGCTGCCCGATGGCGGCGATGCGCTCACCGTCCACCAGCAGGTCCTCCTGCCGTGTCCCCTCAGCCGTAACAACCGTCCCGCCCCGAAACAGGGTTCTCATCGCCTCAGCTCCCGGCTCACCGAATCAGGTGATAACCCGAAATAAACAGCCAGGCCGCAGCGCCCGAGCCGGCGACGCTGATCACCCATCCGGCCGGGATCACCATCAGGGTTCGGCGGTTGACGCCCATGATCCCTTTGGTGAGACCTACCCCAACGACCGCGCCGACGATCGCCTGCGAGGTGGACACGGGGATCCCGAGCTGGGTGAAAAGGTGGATCGTGATCGCCGTGGCCATTGTGGCCACCAGCGCTGAGAGCGGGTCCAGCGCCGTGATCTGCTTGCCGACCACCATGATGACGCGGTGGCTGTAGGTCAGCACGCCGAGCGCAATGGCCGCGCCGCCCAGGGCGGCGCCGGCCTCGGCGCCAACCAAGCCGACCGCCACGTACGGCGCCATGGCGTTGCCGACGTTGTTGGCACCCATGGCATAAGCGGCGTAGCAACCTATGACGACCGCGGCGTATCGCACGGACCGCTGGAAGAACAGCGTGCTTCCCAACCGCCCGGCAGCCAGCGCCGCGAGCGCCCTGTAGATCAGGTAGGCGATGGTGGCGGCTCCAACCGGTGTTGCCACCATCGCGGTGGCCACCCTCACCACGATCGGGACATTGAACCCTGCCCGCTCGGCGAACCCGACGCCGATCAGCGCACCGACTATCG
>JBKJJG010000266.1:0-2403 GCA_046598155.1 bacterium
CCGCGCCTTCCAGATTGCGCGCTGGATCTACCAGCGACGCGCCGAGCGCTTCGCGGAGATGACCGATCTGCCCGCGGCGCTGCGCGAGCGGCTGGGTCAGACCGCGGCCCTGAGCCGGCTGCGCCTGGCGGCCCGCTCGGACGCCCCCGGCGATCTCACTACCAAGTTCCTTCTCGATCTCCCTGATGGCCTGGCGATCGAGACGGTGCTGATGCGCTACGACGACGGCCGGCGTTCGGTTTGTGTCTCGACGCAGGTGGGCTGCGCCATGGGGTGCACTTTCTGCGCCACGGGCATGGCCGGCTTTGTCCGGAACCTAACCGCCGGGGAGATCGTGGACCAGGTTCTGCTGATCGGCGGCGAGACCGACGAGCGCGTCACCCACGTCGCCTTCATGGGGATGGGCGAGCCCCTGGCCAACTACGACGCAACGCTGCGCGCGGTGCGCCTCCTCAACGCGACCTACGGGCCGCACATCGGCATGCGCCACGTTACGATCTCGACGGTCGGGGTCGTGCCGCAGATCCGCCGCCTGGCAGAGGAGCGCCTGCAGCTCACCCTGGCGGTATCGCTCCACGCGCCCGACGATGAGCTGCGATCGCAGCTCGTGCCGGTCAACCGGCGGTGGCCACTCGCCGAGCTGATGGCGGCCACGCGCGACTACGCGACCGCCACCGGCCGCAGGGTTACCTTTGAGTACGTGCTCATGCACGGCGTCAACGACCACGACGACCAGGCGCGCCGTCTGGCGGCGCTGCTGTCAGGGAGCGGCGCGCACGTGAACGTGATCCCCTGGAACCCGGTCCACGGGCTGCAATACGCGCGGCCACCGGTTCACGCGGTGCACCGTTTCGCGGCGCTGGTGCGCCGGGGAGGCGCCTCCGCCACGGTCCGCATGGACCGCGGGGTGGACATCCAGGCCGCTTGCGGGCAGCTCCACCGGACCCGGGCCGTGGGGGTTCCGGCGTGAGCGTGAACCCGGGCGTGGTCATCGCCGGGCGGTACGAGGTAGCTGAGCGCATCGCCGAAGGCGGGATGTCCACGGTCTACCGCGCGCGCCGACGGGACGACGGCGCGGTTGTAGCGCTCAAGGTCCTGCGCGGGGAGCACGCCGCCGACCACGAGTTCATCGAGCGGTTCGCCCGTGAGGCCCGCGCCGCGGAGACCCTGGCGCATCCCAACATCGTTCGCGTCCTGGAGAGCGGGCAGGACGGCGACACGTACTTTATCGCGATGGAGTACGTGGACGGGCCGGACCTGAAGGCCTACCTCCGGCGGGTCGGCCGGCTTGAGCCCGCCGACGCGGAACGCATCGCTCTCCAAGTTTGCGACGCGCTGGAGTACGCCCACCGCCAGGGAATAATCCACCGCGACGTGAAGCCCCAGAATATCCTCATGGCTCCCGACGGCAGCGTGAAGGTGGCTGATTTCGGGATTGCGCGGGCCCTGGCCACCAGCACGATCACGCAGCCCGGCATGGTCATGGGTACGGTTCACTACCTCTCGCCCGAGCAGGCGCGCGGCGCCGCCGTCGGCCGCGGATCGGACACCTACGCGCTGGGCGTGGTGCTCTTTGAGATACTGACGGGCAGGCTGCCGTTCACCGGTGACAGCCCGATCACGATTGCGCTCAAGCACCTGCACGAACCGCCTCCTCGTCCCCGCGCGGTCGAGCCCAGTATCCCCCTGCGGCTCGAGGGGATTATCCTCAAGGCCATGGCCAAGCCGAGCCAGGACCGCTACTCTACGGCCCGCGAGATGGCAGGCGATCTGACAGGAGAGACGGAGCTGTGGAGGGAGACCGTCGCGCTCGATGAAGGCGCCACCCGCAGGTTTGAGCTCACCGGCGAGGTGGTACCGCGGCCCCGCCGGCGCGGAGTCGCGCTCCGGGTTGCCGCCGCGGCGCTGGTCCTCGCCGCGATGGGTGCATGGGCCGGCTGGCAGGCGGTGAGCGGCTACCTCAACGTCCCCGAGGTGGAGATGCCGGACCTGGTGGGGCGGACGCTGCCCCAGGCCGAGCTGATCTCGCAGCAGGCAGGCCTGACGATCGCGGTCACGGAGCGGGCCTACAGCCCGACCGTGCCCGAGGACATCGTCCTCTCACAGGACCAGCCACCCGGGAAGCGCGTCAAGCGGGGGCGGCGCATCGGCGTTGTGCTCAGCCTGGGAGCGCAACTTGCCACGGTGCCTGATCTGGTGCGCCGGACTCTCCAGGAGGCGCAGCTTGCGCTGGAGGGGTCCGGTCTTCAGACCGGGACGCTCCAAGAGGGATACGACGAGATCGCAAAGGCGGGGACGGTAATCAGGCAAGACCCGCCCGCAGGCTCGCGCGTGTCCCTGGACACACCAGTGCTGCTGTTGATCAGCCGCGGCCCCGCCCTGGTGGAGATGCCGTCGCTCGTG
>JBKJJG010000056.1:0-2080 GCA_046598155.1 bacterium
CTGCCAGCCCTTGGCCCAGGACCACTCGGAAGAGGTCTTGCCGCCGTAGAGGCGCATGAACTCGCCCCCAGGCGAACCGGCGGCGGCGTTGATGCGGTCGGCGTAGGGCTGCGCCGCGTGATGTTTCCACAATTTGGGCCAGGCGTGGGGCTCGCGCCGGTGCTCTTCCAGCAGGCACAGCGGCGTCCCATCCGCGGTCGCGGGCAGCACGGTGCACGAGGTGAAGTCAATGCCGATGCCGACGATCGCATCAGGGGGCGCGGCGGCGGCCATCGCGCGCAGGAGAGTTTCCATCGCCAGCACCCAGTCGCCGGGATGCTGCAACGCCCAGTCAGGGGGGAGCCGTTCGCCGCCCGGCAGCGCGCGGTCTATCGCGCCGTGCGGATACGCGAATGTGGCGGTGGCCGCCAGGCGGCCGTCGGATGTGCCGACCAGCACCGCGCGTGCCGACTCGGTCCCGAAGTCAATGCCGATGGTGTACCGGTCCATGCGCCCCGCCCCGTTCTCCCGCCGGAGACCTACGCGAACACCCGGTAGTCCATCCCCAGGATCTTGCTGATCCAGACCAGTTCCTGGACGCAGTCCCCGTACACCCCGTGGATGTGGTTGCTGTCGTACTCGGCCAGGAACTCGTCAGCGCTCACACGGAACCGCGCAAAGGCGTGCGGCCACTCCGGCGTCGTCGCGGCCGCCTTCTGCCAGGCCACTTCCTCTGGGAACTCCACGAACTCGGCGGGGACGATCGCCATCCAGTACTTGCCGTTGCGCCGCGCCAACCGGGCCAGCGTCACCTGACCCGGGGCCGCGATGTGCGCCACCGACGCGCCGCCGGCCGGGAAGTAGATGATCTCAGGGTAGAAGCGCACCTTGGGCAGGTTCACCGCCGGGTCGAACGACCGGCCCGCGAAGTAGGTGGCGTGCTGCCCGGAGTTGCACAGATCCCAGACGTCGTCCGCGGCGTCGTAGTGGCGCACGTCCGCGAACAACACCGGCGTGCCGGTGATGTGCTTGAACAACTCCATCGTGAGCGCACCGTCCATGTCGGCCTCGGTCGCGCAGACGATGGGATCGTGGGGCCCTTCCCAGTCGTAGGGGTCGTTCAGGAACGCCTCGGCCAGATCCATGGTGGCGAAGTGATCGGTCATCTCGGGCTGGCCTTTGATGCCGCAGAAGTCCAGGCGCCATTCGTCCACCAGGTCGCGCACCGCGTGGTAGGAGCGGATCTGGCGCTTCAGCAACTCGGGCGTCAGCTTCTTGCCGTCGTAGTGGATCTGCCCCACGTGCTTCTCGAGCCAGCGGAAGCCGGCCTCGACGCGATCCGCCGGCACCAGCTCCGAACGGCGGACGATCTCGAACTGATCAATGTGCTCAACGTCAATGCCGAACTGCCTCCGCCACTGGTCCAGCGGGCTCTGGGCAGTGTACATGCCCATAGAGCGGCCGCCGATCAGACCATAGGTCTCGCCGCGCAGCCGGTTCGTCGCCGCGGCTGCGCGCAGAAACTGCAGGACGCGGGCAAAGACCGCGTGGTCGCCCACGTCGCCCGAGACGCGCGCGCAGAACGCGCCCACCTGGTCCAGCGCCCCTGCGCTGGCCAGCATCCCCACCAGGCCCGGATACTGCGGGTTGACGTTGCTGAACATCAGGAACGGACCCGGCGCGAACTGGCTCGCGATCGCCGCCAGGTGCGGGAAGCTCCAGATGGCGAAGTTGAAGATCGTGGCATCCACGCGCTCGGCGGCCAGGTACTGCGCCTCGCTCTTCGCCAGATCGGTGGTCCAGATGATGTCGCGGCCGGTAACTACCTCCCAGCCGGCCTCGCGCAGCCGCCGTGCCAGGCGGCCTTCGAACTCGCGGGTCATCGGCAGCAGCTCCGAGTGCACGTGGCGCCGGCCGTCCGAGAACGTCAGGATGCCAACCTTGGGGGTGCGCATGCCATGCCTCCCTCCGCTCGTCTCTCATGCCTCTCGTGCCTCTAGTGACCCCGGCGCCCGTGGCGTCTCTGGAGCGGAGCCCGCGAGAGGAAAACGGGCTTGCGGGTGGAATCTATGAGAGCGTTATCACATAGCCCGCTGGATAT
>JBKJJG010000065.1:0-3805 GCA_046598155.1 bacterium
CTTGATCATGGCAGTACCTCCTCAGTTGAAGATGAACGCTCCCGCGAACCAGCCGCCGATGGTTCCCAGGAAGATGATTGTGGCGACGTAGACCGCGGCCTTCCTCGCCCCGAAGACCCGGCCGATGGCCAGCCAGTTGGGCAGACTGAGGCCAGGCCCGGTGAGCAGCAGGGCCAGCGCAGGTCCCTTACCCATGCCCATGCCCAGCAGGGTGTGCACGAACGGCGCCTCGGTCATGGTGGCGAAGTAGCTGATGCTGCCCAGCAGGGTGGCGAAGAACGAGGCCAGCAGCCCCGATCCTCCGAGATGGGCCGCGATCCAGGTGCGGGGCAGGGCCGCGCCGATGACCCCCACTATGAACACGCCCAGGAGCAGCAGCGGGAAGATGAGACGGACGAACCACCAGGTCTCCCCAAGCCAGCGGCGGATCTCCTCGCGGCTCTTCATGCGCGCCGCATAGCCAGCGGCCACGGCGGTGGCTATCGCCCAGACCGCCACCTTCCGGATGTACGGGCCCTGTTGAACCAGGTAGTTGGGTGCCAGCAGCGAGACGACCAACAACCCGAGCAGCACGCCGTCGGTGCTGCTCAGGAGTCGGGACTTGCTCCCGTTCGACTGCGGGACCTTGCGGGCATCTTCCTCCGCGCGGGCGTTTTCCTCCGCGCGGAAGGCGACGGTCATCACCCACCCGACCGCGAAGGCCATGGCCAGGGCGGTGAGCAGGCGGGCCCAGGCCATCTCCGCGCCCAGGATGCTCCCGGTGTATATGAGCGAGAGCAGGTTGGATGCCGGTGCGACCCACAGCAGGACGAACGCGGCACCGATGCCGGCCCCGCCGTAGTAGATTCCGCTGGAAACCGGGATCACCGTGCACGAGCAGGCGGCCAGGAAGAAGCTGGCGCCCGCGGCGGTTGAGAAGCTGGCAGGCTTGGAGGCGGCCGCCCCCAGCCGCTCCATGATGGCCTGCTTGGAGATGAAGCTCACCATGGCGCCGGCCAGGAGGAAAGCCGGGATCAGGCACGTGAGCACGTGCAGCGCCACGTAATCTACGAGCGCGCGGAGGCCGGCGAGCACCAGGCCGGCAATCATTGGGATCCTCCTGGGGTTCTTCCCGGGGTTCTTCCAGCGGGCGCCGTCGCGGTTCGAGTGCACCTGGGGCACTCGCACGCCCCCAGCCGTGCCCGCGAGGCGGAGGCAGGCGCGGAGGCAGGCCGCGGGTGTGTTCCCGCGACCCGGCCGGCCAGATCCACAATCCCGAGGACGATGAAATCCCGGATGTGGTAGTACACAAACTGTCCTTCGCGGCGTCCATCAATGAGCCCGGCGTCGCGCAGGATCGCTAGTTGCTGCGAGAGGTAGGCCTGCGGGCGCCCCAGCGCGACCGTGAGGTGACACACGCAGGCCGGTTCCGTCCGGAGCGCGGCGAGGATGGCCAGCCGGCCCGGATGGGCAAGCGTTCGAAGGACCCGTGATTCTTTCTTGAACCGTGATCTCATGGGCGACCACCCGCCAGAGCACATGCAGATTCCTGCATTCATCCTGAGCATACCCAGGCGCGGTTGCGCGGATATCAGGCGAGCACCCGATTTGTCCTAGGCGGCCTGCGGGTGGTCGGGGATATGAGGCCCGCACCCTGTTGTGCGGGAGGGGCTCCGGGGATATTCTATGGTTGGAATGTAACTTGCGATGCCAGGCACTGGACGGGCGACGGAGGCGATGGGCGTTGGCTACGGTCACGGTGACCCTGGACGATCAGGAAGTCGTCCAGCTAGAGGCGATCCTCGTGGATCGCGACAGCGACGCGGCGCTGGAGTACCTGGAGAGAGTCCTGATGCAGAAACTGGAGCACCAGAGGAAGTCCCGCTGCGGGCCCTCCTTCTAGCACCAGAAAGACCCCTTCATCGCTACATGCGGCCCACGGCAGTTCTGCGCGCAAGCGGCGCGTAGAGCGCAAGCGTCGCCAGCGTGCCCGCGGCCGTGAACAGGAAGGCGGCGGTGTAGGCCTGGGGCGGGTAGTGCCCGGCCGCGTCGGCCGGGAAGGTCCCCACAATCAGCCCCATCCACCACTGCAGCAGGAAGGCGCCACCGATCCCAAACAGGTTCACCGCGGTGACCGCGCGCCCGGTCAGCGCGAGGGGGAAGGCGAGCCGCGCGTGGGCAAGCAGCATGAAGTTGCCCGCGCCGGTCAGGCCGAAGCTGAAGAACAGGACGGGCAGCAGGCCCACCGGGGGCCTTGTTGCCAGCAGCACCTGCGTTGCCGCGAACAGAGCCGCCGCCATCACCACCACGCGGCTCAGTCCGAACCGGTTGGTAAGCCAGCCGACCACGAAGGCTCCCAGCGCCAGACCGGCCCCCAGCAGGAGCAGCACGTTGCCGGAGGCGATCTTGGGTAGCCGCGCAACATCGTAGAGGTAGGGCCCGCCCCACAGCCCCTGGGTGGCGAGCAGCGTTCCGGTGAGGAAGAAGTTCAGCAGGGCGATCCGCCAAAACCGGGTGTCGGCAAACACCTGGGACAGCCCTGGTGCGACGTCCGGGCCGGCCGCGGCGCGGGCTTCGGCGCCCGGAGGGTCGCCGCGGGCCCAGACGACCACGGATGCTGCGCTGAGCGCCACGACGGCCGCGCCTCCCAGGAACACCGCCCGCCACCCCAGCGTTGCGTTCAACAAGGCCAGGGGCGTGGTGGCGGCCAGTGCGCCGAGCGTCCCCACCCCTATCAGCAGCGCCGATGCCGTGGCGAACCGCTCGCGCGGGTACCACTGGCTCACGGCCTTCAGGCCGCCCATCAGCACGCCTGCCATGCCGGCACCCATGAGCGCCCGCCCTGCGGATAGGGCCCAGAACGAGTGCGCGCCGGCGAAGAGCAGGCTGCCCAAGGCGGCGGTCAGCATCAGCACTGGCGTGACCCACCGAGGCCCGAAGCGGTCCAGCGCGGCGCCGATGGGGATCTGTACCACGGCGAAGGCCGCGTAGAACAGGCTGGTCATCAGGCCCAGGTCTGAGGCGTCCAGCGCCATGTCGCGGGTCAGGTTGGGTGCTATGACGGCGTTGGCCGATCGGAAGAAGAACGAGAGGAAGTAGGCGGCGGTGAAGACGCAGAGGACGCGGGTGCGATCCGGCATGGCGTGATACAGACGATTGTAGCCGCGGGACCGAAGACGATCAAGGAGATGAGCTCATCCAGGAGTCGGGATCTTCACACGGGCTTCACAGGCCCCTCACACAGGCCTAACACGGCGACCCTACTCTTTCTGTTGAGCGACCAGTTCGTAGGACGCGCTGCGGCGTGTGCTCGAGTACACGGTGAAGGGAGGATCAACTGATGTGCATTTCCAGGAAGCTGAGGGTAACAGCCGGTATCATCGCCTGCGCGGTGCTGCTGGCAGGTGGAGCAGTGCCAGCGGCCGCGGCGGCCGCGCCGATCAGCCCGCAGACCCGGACGGCGATCATCGAGGCCGTCAACGCCGAGTACAAGGCGATGGCCCTGTACAAGGCGATCGCGAGCAAGCACAAGGACACCCGTCCCTTCTCGAATTGGGCGCTGTCCGATCGCGGCGAAGAGCTGAAGGCGCTCTTCCCCAAGTACGGCGTTCCCATGCCGGCCGACACCTTTGCGGGCAAGGCCCAGGCTCCGTTGTCCGTGGCGGATGCGTGCAAAGCCGCCAATCAGACCGAGACCGGCCTGGTCACCATGTACGAGCGTCTGCTAAAGACCGTCAAGGAAGCCGACATCGTGGGCGCCCTCACTTTGCTGCGGGATGGGTCGAAGCGCCGCCTCCAGGCACTGGAGCGCCAGTGCAATTGATCC
>JBKJJG010000204.1:0-4102 GCA_046598155.1 bacterium
GTGGCGGCCGGTCTTGCAGACCGCCCAACGGTCTTCCTGGCGGTCCACCCCACACTCGCGCGGGCAGGCGCGGCATTCCCGCAGGAGGTCGAGCGCTTGGTCCGCGCGGCGGCGCAGCTCGCCAGCGGCCAGGCGGCAATAAGCAGGCGCGAAGCTGGCAGACGATACCTGGAAACGGTCGGAAGTTGTGGCCAAGCGCACCCTCTCCGACGCCATCATGCACCGGCGGCGACATCCCGACAAGTGAGACCGCCCAAGTGAGACCGCCGCGGCTCTTCCCAAGCAGGCGTCCATCCGCCGCGCGGCGTAGAAGCCCTACATGGCTCCGATCCGGTTGGTGGTCCTGCTCGCGCTGCTTGTGGCACCGCAGGCACCCGCGGGCCACCTGGCCAGCAGCGGTGTGGCCGTTGCAGGCGGCGGCTTTGTCACCGCCACCGCGCTGTGGGTAACGCCGCGCCTGGTGGACCACGCATACTACCGCGCGCTCGTCCCGGAAGAACACCACGCCTGGCATCGCGCGGCTGCCCGTGCGTTCACGCTGATCCGGCTGGATGTGGAAAACGCCTCTGGCCTGGCCCTGGAGGGCTACCTCGCGCTGAACCTCCGCCTCAACACCGACGGCGTCCTCCATCCGGTGGTGAGGGACCCGGCCGCGCTGGCGCCCTACAGCCGTCTGATCCCGGACCTGGGCCGGCAGGTGCTTCTGCCGCGCACGGTGCTGGCAGGGTTATACCCGTTTCCCCGGGTCGCCCCAGGCACGCGCGATGTGCGCTTGATCATCCGCCCGTTGTGGGCTTTCGTGCGCGGCGTCGGACAGGTGGGAACACTCCCGGAGTTCGTCCTGCGCTTCGATCCCACGGCCCTGACCTATCCGCCAGGAGCGCCGTAGCCCCTCACCCCAGCAGAATCAGGGCCGTCCCCATGAGCGCGATCATCGTCCCGAGCACGATCCAGACCGTGATCGTCTCCTGACCGCGCAAGAAAACTGGGCTGGCGATCAGCACCACGAGCGCCTGCAGGTTGTACAGCACCGACGCAATGGCCACGGGGGCGTGTCTAAGAGCGGTGAAGAGCAGCAGGATCGCCGCGGTATTGAAAAGGGCGCTGCCCAGCAGGTCGGCGCGGAGCCATGTCCGGCCGGTAGGCCAGCGGGCCGAGCGGTAAAAGGCCGACCAAAGCAGATGGGCGAGCAGCGCGGTGACCGCACCCACGGTGGCGCCCAGAATCGGCGCCGGGGTCAGGATTAGTCCGAACCGGCGCGCGGTATCGCCAATGGCGAACGAGGCGGCCCCTGCCAGTGCCATCGCTATCCCCACCAGGTCAAGGGCGCGCGGCGAGCTGTGGTCTGCGCGGCGTCCAGGCCAGAGGCTCACCCACAGGCCGGTCGTTACGGCGGCCAGCCCGGCGACCTGCCACGGGCGGGGCAGCTCTCCAAGGAACAGGTAGCCGAACATCAGCGTGAAGATGCTGTTGCTCAACCGAATGGCGGTGGAGAGTGCAGGTCCCAGGCGGCGGATGGTTTGGTACGCCAGGTTCCGGCCCAGCAGCGTGCCGGCTATCCCGCCGGCGGCAAACATGAGGATTGAGACCGGGTGAATCGGCGGCAGCACTCCGCGGAGTGCCACCGCCGCAAGGATGGTCGAGAAGATCAGGACGTTTGCCGCGATGCTCACCAGGACGCCGGCTCCAGGGGCGACCGCCACCATGAACCGCCTTGCCAGAACGGTGCTGATCCCGAACGACAGCGCGGCTGCCAGCGCCGCGAGCTCCCCGGTCACCGAACCGGCCGCCGCAGGGCGGCCCCCCCGCAGAACCCGGTACCCACGGCCGATAGCAGCAGTGCATGGCGAAGTCGCAAAGGGGGCCACGCGTGCACACCACGCCCGGATACCCTGCCAGCCGGCCGCCGGACGGGCGCAGGGGCCTGTCGCTCATCGAGCTGACCCTGGCATTGAGCCTGACGGCGATGGCCGCAGCCGGACTGATGGGCCTTGTGCGCATGGCCTCGCAGGCAGCGGTCCTCGTCGGAGACGGGCTCGACGGGCAGCAGGGCGCCAGGAGGGCAATGGAACGGGTCACCGAGGAACTCCGCTGGGCAGAGACCGTGGTAGCCGATGCCGCGTGCGCGCCGTCGGGCCTGTGCCCGAGCCGCGTGAGGGTGCGGATTCCTGCGGGCAACCCCTACCGCCGGGCCGAATCTTACGAGGTCGTCTTCCAGTACAACCCCAGGCAGCGCGAGATCGAGCGCCGGCTGGGGCGCGGGGTCAACAACCTGGCCTCGCGGATCGACGCGCTCGAGATCACCTATCACGACGCAGAGGGCGCCCTGACACCGGTTCCCTCGGAGGTGGCGCGCATTCGGATCGCACTGGTGGCCAGAGCCCGCACCAGCCGCCCGGTATACATGGAGAGCGAGATCTCTCTCCGAAACCGACGGAGCTTGTACATCCCCCCCACGCACACACCTGCCTGGAGGCCATCGCCCAGAGGGTACGGGGAGCCGGCCCCGCCTGCCCCGGTCCTGCCACCGGGGCCGCCCGGTCCAGGAGAAGCACGCTAGTGTACAGCAAGCCCACATGACGGCAGGCTACACGCGGTACGTGCGGTACGAGAACGTGCAGGGAGGACCTGCCGCCACCTGCATGCGACCGGCGTGGAGATCCATCAGGATGGAGACCACGGTCTGGTAGCGCTCGGCATCAGGCAACGCCGGGTTGGGGTGCCGGCAGATGGACTCGGGGTGCCCCTCGTGGTCACACAGGGCTGCCCGCAGGGTGTCCTCGGAGATTGGGCCGCGAGCAGCAGCCTCAGCAAGGAGCAGCTCTGCCCGGGCGCACCGGTGGAAGGTCGAGCGCCACTCCTCGGTGATCGGCTGCCAGAGCCCGAGACGGTCGGGATCGCGGAAGTGGTTGGCATGGACCAGCGTACCGTTGCTGGGATCGAGGGTGCAAACACAGCGCGGCGCGGCCTCCAGATCCACGGCGACCCCTTCTCCCTTCTGCCCTGCCCTGGCCACCAGGAAGTTGGCGGAGCACGCGCGGACCCCCTGCGTCACGGCGCCGACGGCAGCATCCAGGGTCGTGCTGCACAGCGCATCCCAGGTGCGCAGGTGAAACGGAGGGCCCGAGCGCGTCCAGTCGTCGTCATCAGAGATCAGGCCGCTTACGGCGAGCCCTATCCCTGCGCTGTTCAGGCCGATCTTCCCGCCCGCGATCCCGGCTTCGGTGAAAGACAGCACGCGTAGTCCGTCCGGATGCGTGACGTGCTGGAGCACCCCCGCAACCCCGGGGATCCAGTCCCAGTTCTCGCCGACCCAGAGGTGGCCGTCATCCGACGCTTCAGGGGTGACCGCGAAGACCGTGCATTCCCCGGCGGGCGCTGGCATCCCACCCAGTTCGAGTTTCCCCAGCCGCGAGAACTCGCCGTAGAACAGCTCATAGCGCAGGTTCAGCGCGGCTACCTCCATCAGGGGCTGGCCTGCCCCGTGCGCCAGGCCCTCGACCATTTCGGCGAAGGCAGCGCTGTGGGCGCGGAGGGCGGGCCAGCATCGTTCCGTCCGCCTGAGCACCTCGTCCCGCGACAGGGAGACCTCGCCGGCGAACCTCCGGAAGTACAGATCGAGGTTGTGGGCAACGAGGTCGGCAACGGCCCGGCCGTGGCCTTCCCCGATCTCGCGCGGTCCACCCGACAGCCGGAGGAAGGGCAGCGAGGTCTCGCTCACGGCGCGCATCCCGGCTCCAGGGCCGCCTCGAAGGTGATCCAAGCAGGTTGTTGGGTGAATCCCAGCCGCTCGTTGATCGCCAGCATGCCGGTGTTTTGCGTCTCATTCCAGGTGCGGATCTCCGAATAGCCATGCTGCCGTCCGTAGGCGATCGTTGCCAGCTTGAGCGCCATGGCGATGCCCCGACCCCTGTGTGCGGGCAGCACGCCGGTTACGCCGTGATAGAGGTGCGTTCCCTGCGCAGGCCGCTGCAGGTTCGCCTCACCCACGTAGTCGTTGCCTGCTAGCGCCAGGAAGTACGCGTCGGGCAGCGCCCGCGGCGACTCGATGGTACTGCGCACATACACCTCGAAGGGGATGGGCGTGTACGGGATCGGCATT
>JBKJJG010000278.1:0-3505 GCA_046598155.1 bacterium
AGCTCGGCGAGTTCGCGCCGACGCGCACGTTCAAGGGGCACGGCGCGCACACCGAGCGCGCGACGACGCCTAAGTAGGCCGCCGAGGACGACGGGAGGAACAGCATGGAAGCCAAGGCGATCGCCAGGTACATGAGTATATCGCCCCTTAAAGTTAGGCGGGCGCTGGCGGCACTGCGCGGGCTCCCGGTCCGAGAGGCCGAGGCCCGGCTGCGGGCTGCGCCTGACATGGCCTCCAGGGCGGTGGTCAAGGTGCTGAAGTCGGCGGTGGCCAATGCCGAGAGCAACCACGAGATGGACGCCGAGGACCTGATCGTAGTGCGGACCTATGCCGACCGTGCGCCAGTAACCAAGCGGGTCACGCCGCGTGCGCGCGGGCGGGCGGATGTCATCACCAAGCGCAGCAGCCACATCACCGTTGTGGTGGGCGAGCGCACGGGCCGGTAGGCCGGGTAGCGCAATTCCGGAGGTGTGAGGTGGGGCAGAAGGTCAACCCAATCGGGCTGCGGGTCGGTATCATACGAGACTGGGAGTCCCGGTGGTACGCCAAGAACATGGCGGATCTGCTCGAAGAAGACCAGAAGATCCGGCACATGATCAAGAAGAAGCTCCACCGCGCCGGGATCTCGCGCGTCGAGATCGAGAGGGCGGCAAATCGCGTCCGAGTTGTCATACACTCCGCCCGGCCCGGCATCATCATCGGGCGCGGCGGCACGGGGATCGACGCTCTCAAGAAGGAGCTGGATGCCCTGACCGGCCGCCAGATAATGCTGAGCGTCAACGAGGTGCGCCGGCCCGAGATCGAGGCGCAGCTCGTCGCCGAGAACGTGGCGCAGCAGTTGGAGCGGAGGATCGCCTACCGGCGCGCCATGAAGCAGGCGGTCCAGCGCAGCCTCCGGGCTGGGGCCAAGGGCATACGCATAGCGTGCGCCGGGCGGCTTGGCGGCTCGGAGATCGCGCGCTACGAGTGGTACCGGGAGGGGCGTGTGCCACTGCACACGCTGCGTGCCGACATTGACTACGGGATGGCCGAGGCGCTTACCACCTACGGTCGCATCGGGGTCAAGGTCTGGATCTACCGGGGAGACGTCCTCCCCGAGGGCCGCCGGCACGAGCCCGAGCACCGCCGGCCGCCCCGCCATGAGCCGGCCGCGGGCGTTGGGCCCGTTGTGATTCCAAGCCGGACGGCGCCGGTTAGCGTGAGGAGGCAGGGCAGCAATGTTGATGCCCAAGCGGACTAAGTTCAGGAAGGCGCACCGGGGGAACATGGCCGGCAAGGTTCTCGCCGGCACCTCCGTGGCGTTCGGCGAGTACGGTCTTCAGGCACTGGACCCAGGCTGGATCTCCAGCGCCCAACTCGAGGCGGCCCGGCGCGCGATTACCCGGTTTATCAAGCGCGGGGGAAAGCTCTGGATCAGGGTCTTTCCCGATAAGCCGGTCACGAAGAAGCCGGCCGAGACGCGCATGGGCAGCGGTAAGGGGAACCCCGAGTTCTGGGTCGCCGTCGTTAGGCCGGGCCGGATTCTATTCGAGTTGGCCGGCGTGGCTGAGCCTCAGGCCCGGCAGGCGATGTCCCTGGCATCGCACAAGCTGCCGATCAAGACCCAGTTCATTTCCAGGGTGGTGGCCTGAGGATGAAGGCGAGCGTGCTACGGGAGATGCTCCCGGCGGAGATCGAGAAGAAGATTGACGAGACCGAGCGCGAGTTGTGGTTGCTGCGGATCAAGGTGTCCCAGCAGCGCAACACGGCGCGGATCCGCGAGCTGCGGCGCGACGTCGCGCGCATGAAGACGGTGCTGGCCGGCCGCATGGCGGCAGGCCAGAAGTAGGGTCGGAGGGCTGAGCATGGTGGAGCGGGCGAGGCGCAAGAGCCAGGTGGGCGTTGTGACCAGCGACAAGATGGCTAAGACCGTGGTGGTGAAGATCGAGGTCGTAACACGCCACCCGCTCTACAAGAAGACCGTCCGGCGGTCCAAGACGCTCAAGGCTCACGACGAGCAGGGCACGATCCGCCCGGGCGACCGCGTCCGAATTGTGGAGACGCGTCCTTTGTCCCGCGACAAGCGGTGGCGGGTAGCTGAGATTCTTGAGCGGGCGCGCTAGACGTGCGGGCGGGACTTGAGGTGGAGCGATGATTCAACAAGAGAGCCGATTGAAGGTGGCGGACAACACCGGCGCGCGCGAACTGCTTTGCATCCGGGTCTTGGGAGGGTCCCGCCGGCGATACGCCAGCGTGGGGGACATCATCGTGGCAACGGTAAAGCAGGCCATCCCCAACAGTCCTGTCAAGAAGGGGGAGGTCGTTCGGGCGGTCGTCGTGCGCACCCGCAAAGAGTTGCGTCGTCGCGACGGGTCTTACATACGGTTCGACGACAACGCGGCGGTGCTGTTGTCCGATGCCGCCAATCCCCGGGGCACTCGCATCTTCGGGCCGGTTGCGCGCGAACTCCGAGAGAAGCAGTTCATGAAGATCATCTCGCTCGCGCCTGAAGTGCTGTAGTAGCGGACTCGGACGGAGGCAGGGACGATGGTGGTAGCAACGGTGCAGAGGCGGCTTCACCTCCGCAAGGGCGACATGGTGGAGGTGACCGGTGGCAAGTTCAGCGGAAAGCGGGGCAAGGTGCTTCGGGTTGTGCCCAGCGACGCGCGCGCCATCGTCGAGGGCGTCAACATCGTGAAACGACACGTGAAGCCCAGCCGCAAGGTGCCCCAGGGCGGCATAGTGCCCAAGGAGGCGCCGATTCCGGTGGCGCGGTTGATGATCGTGTGCTCCAGGTGCGGGGAGGCCTCGCGCGTCGGACACCGGTACCTGGGGGACGGGACGAAGGTCAGGTACTGCAAGCGCTGCAAAGAGCAGATGGACAAGTAGGCGGCGGGTAGGAGCGAGGAGATAGATGGCCACTAGGCTGAAAGAACGATACCAGACCGATGTCGTGCCGAAGATGCTCGAGCGGTTCCAGTATCGCAACCGCATGGAGGTTCCGCGGCTCGAGAAGGTCGTCATCAACGTACGCGTGGGCGGCGCGGTGGCGGACCCGCGGCTGATCGACAAGGTTGTCGAGGACCTGGTGGCGATCGCCGGCCAGCGTCCCGTGGTCACGAGGGCCCGCAGGTCCATCGCGGCGTTCAAGCTGCGCCAGGGCATGCCGATCGGCGTGAAGGTGACGCTGCGCGGTGACCGGATGTACTACTTCCTGGACAAGCTCCTGAACATTGCCCTGCCGCGAATCAAGGACTTCAAGGGCGTCTCCGAGCGCGCGTTCGACGGCCGCGGCAACCTCAACCTGGGTCTCAAGGAGCAGCTGATCTTTCCTGAGATCGAGTACGACAAGGTTGACAAGATTCGCGGGATGGACGTGACGGTGGTAACCACCGCGCGTTCGGACGAGCAGGCGCGAGAGCTGCTCCGTCATCTGGGCCTCCCTCTTCGGGAGGCCGGACAGACTGCACCGGGCGCATAGGTCCGGAGGGGGAATCCGCGGGTGGCGAAAAAGTCGATGCTTGAG
>JBKJJG010000009.1:0-3672 GCA_046598155.1 bacterium
GCGGCCCTCGGTGGACGTGATAACGGGACTGATCAAGGCCAACATCCCATCGCGCCTGGCATTCGCGGTCTCCAGCCAGGTGGACAGCCGGACGATCCTGGACGGCCCAGGAGCGGAGAAGCTGCTGGGTCGCGGTGACATGCTCTTCATGCCGCTGGGTGTCTCCCGGGCGATCCGCGCCCAAGGAGCGTACATCGCCGACGACGAGATCCGTGCGCTCGTTGGATGGTGGCGGGGACAAGGGACGCCGGTCTACGACAAGGCGCTGGTCGAGGCGCAGCAATCCGCGGCCACCGAGGGATCGGCCGATGGTGAGCGGCTTGTCGAGGCCGCCCGCTTGGTCGTGCGGACCGGGTACGGCTCGGTGTCCTTGCTTCAGAGGAAGATGCGCATAGGCTACGTGACCGCGGCCCGGCTCGTGGACGAGTTGGAGGCACGCGGGATCGTGGGTCCGGTGCAGGGAAGCAACCCACGCGACGTGCTGATCGGCCTCGACGATCTCGACCGGCTTCTGCGCAAGAAGGCGCCGCCAACCTCGTAGCCGATGCTCCGGGAGCCGTCCGAAGGACTCCTTCCGGTCCGGCCAGAAGTACAACACGCACAACCAGGCAGCAGGTGAGAGAGGGGTGGTTGGGATGAAGCAAGTCGCGGTACGCGCCGCGTCCCTGGTACTCGTGGCGCTGGCTGTACTGGTATGGTCGGCCGTTCCTCCGGCCGCGCAGGCGCAGGCCCCCAAGAAGCTGCTGATAGGAATGGTCTACGACGTGGGAGGGCGAGGAGATCTGTCCTTCAACGACATGGCCTACGCGGGTCTTGCGCGGGCGCAGAAGGAGTTTGGGGCCAAGGTTCAGACCAAAGACCTGGAGCCCGCAGCGGGCGGCGAGAACCGGGAGGAGCTACTGCGCCTCCTGGCCGGCGAGAAGTACGACCTGATCTTCGGCATTGGGTTTCTGTTCACTGACAGCATCACCCGCGTTGCCAAGGCGTTCCCCGGCGTGAAGTTCGGCATCGTGGACGGGTTCATTGACAAGGAACCCAACGTGGCCAGCCTGCTGTTCAACGAGCACGAAGGGTCCTTCTTGGTGGGCGCCGCGGCGGCGCTGAAGTCCAAGACGGGCAAGATCGGGTTCGTCGGCGGGATGAAGATCCCCCTGATCGAGAAGTTCGAGGCCGGCTACATAGCCGGCGCCAAGTTTGTCAAGCCCGACGTCCAGGTCTTCTCGGACTACGCCGGGACGACCGGCGAGGCGTTCCGCGATCCGGTGAAGGGCAAGGAACTCGCCACCGCCCAGTACGACCGCGGGGCGGACATCATCTACCATGCATCGGGCGGCACCGGAATCGGGGTCTTCGAGGCCGCGGTGGCCAAGAAGAAGTGGGCCATAGGTGTGGACGCCGACCAGTCCCTGACGGCCAAGCCCGACCAGCGCGCGCGCATCCTCACCAGCATGACGAAGCGCGTAGACGTGGCGGTCTACTCAACGATCAAGGCGCTCCTGGGCGGCACCTACAAGGCCGGCGTCCAGTCGTTCGGGCTGAAGGAAGGCGGCGTAGGTTATGCCGTGAACGACCACAACCGCGAGATGATGAAGGATATCTCGCCGCGGCTGGAGACCCTCAAGAAGGACATCATCGCCGGCAAGATCAAGGTTCCGTCCGACAAGACGCAGCTCGAGGCATTCCTGAAGGGAATCAAGCGCTAGGCCTGCTGCGGGGGCGGCGCACGGCGCCGCCCCCGCTCCGCATATGTCCGCCGTAATCGAGCTCACCAACATCACCAAGCGGTTCCCCGGGGTGTTGGCCAACGACCGCATCTCACTGGCCGTGGAGCCCGGTGAGATCCACGCGATTGTAGGGGAGAACGGCGCGGGCAAGTCCACCCTGATGAAGATCCTCTACGGGCTCTATGAGCCCGACGGGGGATGGATCGCGATTCGCGGCCGCCGGGTGACCCTAGACAGCCCCAGCCGCGCCATTGCCGTGGGCATAGGCATGGTCCACCAGCACTTCATGCTCATCCCGCGTTTCACCGTGGCCGAGAACGTGATACTGGGGTCTGAGCCGGCACGGGCGGGCCGGCTGTCACTGAGCACGGCGCGCTCGCGGATCCAGGCCCTAGCCGACCAGTACGGTCTGGCAGTCAATCCGGACGCGGAGGTCGGTACGCTGTCGGTCGGAGAGCAGCAGCGCGTGGAGATCATCAAGGTGCTGTACCGGGGGGCCGAGGTCCTCATCCTGGACGAGCCCACCGCGGTGCTGACCCCACAGGAGGTTGACGACCTCTTCGCCAACCTGCGGCGCCTGCGCGCGGAGGGCAAGACGATCGTGTTCATCAGCCACATCCTGGAGGAGGTCCTCGACATCGCGGATCGCATCTCGGTGCTGCGCCGCGGCCGCGTCGTGGGCACCCTCGATGCGGCGGGCGCAACCAAGGCCCAGATAGCCGAGATGATGGTGGGGCGTCCCGTGCTGATGGAACTCGAGGTGCCTTCGGTGGAACCCGGACCGGTCCGCCTGGAGGTTGAGGGTCTGGTGGTGCCCGGCCCCCGGGGCAGGCCCGCGGTGCGTGGGGTGTCGTTCTCCGTCAGGGAGGGCGAGATCCTGGGCATCGCCGGCATTGAGGGAAACGGTCAGAGCGAGCTGGTGGAAACGCTGGTGGGCCTACGGCCGCCGTCGGCAGGGCGGCTGCGCATCATGGGAGAGGACGTGACCCGGGCAGGGCCCCGGGCGATCAGGCTGATGGGCGTGGCCCACATCCCCGAAGACCGGCACCGGCGCGGTCTGGTCCTCCCCATGGACGTGTGGGAGAACCTGATCCTGGGGCACCACGTCCGGCCGGAGTTCGGGGGAGGAATCCTGCTCGACCGCGGTGCCATCGCCCGCTTCGCGCGCGAACGGGTAGACCGCTTCGACGTGCGCACGCCTTCGCTGGAGACGCCCACGCTGGCCCTCTCGGGCGGCAACCAGCAGAAGGTGATCGTCGCGCGCGAGTTTGGGTTCGCGCCGTCGGTGCTGATTGCCGCCCAGCCGACGCGAGGCCTGGACATAGGCGCCACGGAGTTCGTCCGGCGTCAGATCCTCGCTGCTCGCTCCGCCGGGATGGCAGTGGTTCTGGTATCGGCGATGCTCGAGGAGGTGCTTTCGCTGGCCGACCGCGTGGCGGTCATGCACGCGGGAGCGATTGTCGCCGAGTTCCCGCGGGGTACGGTCACGCCGCGCGAGATCGGACTATACATGACCGGCGCCCGGCGCGCCGAGGACGTACCGGCGTGAGCACGCGGGTCCGGCTGAGCGTGCTGCAGGCCGCGGCGCCCCTGCTGGCGATCGCGTTTGGCGCGCTCGTCGCCTCGGGAATCATCCTGGCGATCGGCGAGAGCCCCCTGGAAGTCTACGGCCTGATGCTGCGGTTCAACCTCACCCGGTCCGACAGTGTGGCGGCGATTCTCCTTAAGGCAACCCCGCTGACGTTCGCGGGATTGGCGGTGGCACTCTCGTTCCGCGCGAATCTATGGAACATCGGGGTCGAGGGGCAGTACGCGGTGGGCGCGTTCGCGGCGGCGCTGGTGGCGTTTGGTGTGCGCGGGCTGCCCGCCTTCATCCATCTGCCGCTGGCGGTCCTGGCCGGCGTGGCGGGTGGGGTGTTGTGGGCGCTGCTTCCGATCGTGCTGAAGC
>JBKJJG010000079.1:0-3231 GCA_046598155.1 bacterium
GCACCGGGTTGAAGAAGTGCAGCCCCACGACGCTCTCAGGACGGCCGGTGGCCGCCGCCATCTCGGTAATCGAGAGCGATGAGGTGTTGCTGGCCAGGACGACCCCTGGCGCCACCAGCCGGTCCAGTTCCCGCATGAGCGCCTTCTTCTCGTCCATCTGCTCCAGGATGGCCTCAACCACCAGGTCTGCGCCGGCCAGATCTGCCAGGACCGTGGTCCCCTGGACCCGGCTCAGGGCGGCCTCGCGGCCGGCCTCATCGAGCTTGCCGCGCTCGACCGCGCGCCGCAGCGAGACCCGCAGCCGATCCATTCCCTTCGCGAGCAGTTCGTCGGTGATCTCGCGCACGATCACCTCGTACCCGGATCGCGCCGCCACCTCGACAATGCCGACCCCCATCAACCCGCACCCTACGACGCCCACGCGACGAATCATCGGCTCCTCCTCCGTCGGCCACCGCCGTCAGCCAGCGGCTACCCTCTGATGACGCCTCGAATTACCGGCGCCTCCACCGGCGCGCTCTCCGCTATCGCGAACGCCGCGGCCACCTGGCGGGCTGCGGCAAGTCCGGCCTCCTCGGACCTGGCATGGATCGTCGCCAGGTGTTCTCCGGCCTTAACGGCAACGCCCGCGGACCGCTCGATCACCACGCCCACCGCCGGGTCAACGGCCTCGCCCTTGCGGGCCCGCCCGGCGCCCAGTTGCATCGCGGCCAGCCCGATCGCCTCGGCATCAATGCCGGCCACGACGCCGGAGGCAGGCGCGGGTACCGGCAGCCGGCAGGGCGCCGATGGCAGCCGCCCTGGATCCGCCACGACCCGTGGATCGCCGCCCTGCGCGCGGATCAGCGCCTCGAACTTCCGCAGCGCGTCACCGCTCCGCAGGCGCCGCAGCAGCTCTTCACTGCCTTCCTCGGGCGAGGCCGCCCGCCCTCCCAGCACCAGCATCCATCCGCCAAGTACCAGGCAGAGCTTCTCTAAGTCTTGTGGGCCCTCGCCGCGCAGGGTCGCGATTGCCTCGGCAACCTCGAGCGCGTTGCCGACCGCCCGGCCCAACGGGTGGTCCATCGCGCTGATCACCGCGGCGGTGCGCCGGCTGGACGCGCGGCCGATGGCGACCATGGCCTCGGCCAGGATCCGGGCGTCGGCCTCGGTCTTCATGAACGCCCCGCGCCCGCACTTCACGTCCAGCAGGATCGCGGACGACCCGGCGGCCAGCTTCTTGGACATGATGCTGGAAGCGATCAGCGGCACGCTGTCTACGGTGGCCGTCACGTCGCGCAGCGCATAGAGCCGGGCGTCCGCCGGCACCAGCGCGGCGCTCTGCCCTGCTATGGCGCACCCGATGCGCTCCACCTGCTCCACGAACGCCGCCTCGGAGAGCGCCGTGCTGAACCCGGGGATCGCCTCCAGCTTGTCCAGCGTCCCGCCGGTGTGGCCCAGACCGCGCCCGGAAAGCTTCGGAACCGGCACACCGGCCGACGCCACAAGGGGAACCAGTACCAGCGAGGTCTTGTCGCCCACGCCACCGCTGCTGTGCTTGTCCACGGCGCGGCCGGCGAGCGGTCCCAGGTCAAGCGTCTTACCCGACCGCACCATCGCCCAAGTGAGCGCGGCCGTCTCCTCGGGCGTCATCCCTCGGAAGTAGACCGCCATCAGGAACGCGGCCATCTGGTAGTCGGGGACCGAGCCCTCGACGAAGCCGTCCACCAGCCAGGCGATTTCGCCCGCGGAAAGGGCGGCTCCATCACGCTTCTTCTGGATCAGGTCGTAGGCGCGCATGGGAGGCCGGCGCCGCTCGTCACGCGGGTAGGGTCGCGACAATGCGCCGGGTCAGCCGGACGAACCTGGGCTCGAGCTCGCGCGCCACGGCGAGCACCTCCTCGTGTGATACGTGGGTGACAACCTCGCCGGTGGCCATGTCGGTGATCGCGGTCAAGCCCAGCACGCGCATCCCGGCGTGCCGCGCCACGATCACCTCGTGCACCGTGGACATCCCAACGGCATCCGCGCCCCACCGGGCCAGCATGCGCAGCTCCGCCGGGGTCTCATAGGACGGTCCGGAGACGCCGACGTAGATCCCTTTGCGCAGCGGGATGCCGAGATCGAGGGCCGCGGCCTCGGCCAACGCGACTAGCTCCTTGTCGTACGCCTCCGACATGTCGGGGAACCGCGGGCCCAGCTCGGCCTCGTTGGGTCCCACCAGCGGGTTGGCGCCCATGAAGTTGATGTGGTCGGAGATCACCATCAGGTCCCCGGCGCGCCACTGACGGTTGAGCCCGCCCGCGGCGTTGCTCACGACCAGGACCCGGGCGCCCAGGGCGTGCAGCACGCGCACCGGGAAGACCACCTCGGCCATTGTGTACCCCTCGTAGAAGTGCGCCCGGCCCTGCATCACGGCGACCGAACGGCCCTCCAGGGTCCCAACGACCAGGCGGCCGGCGTGCCCTTCGACTCCGGGACGGGGAAAGTGCGGAATATCGTCGTAAGCAATGATGGCGTCAGAGGAAACCTCGTCCGCCAGGGCACCCAGCCCCGAGCCCAGGATCACCGCCACCTCCGGGGTCCTTGCGACGATGCGTTGTACCGCCTGCGCCGCCTCGCGCGCGCGCGCCGCCCAGTTCATCCGCGTCCCTCCTCCAATGCAGTCCAGAAGCTCATCCCCGGCCCGAGCCAGGGCACCGCGAACGCCTCGGCCACGGTGGCGGCCAGGTCGGCGAAGCTCTCCCGCACCCCGAGGCGGCGGCCCGGGGCCAGTCCGGGCCGCCACGCCAGCAACGGGACCTGCTCGCGCGAATGATCGGTGCTGGGCGTGGTCGGGTCGTTCCCGTGGTCGGCGGTGATCACCACCAGGTCGCCATGCGCGCAGACCCCCAGGATCTCGGGCAAACGCGCATCAACTGCTTCGAGGTGCCGCGCGAAGCCCTCGAAGTTGTTCCGGTGGCCATAGACGGTGTCCATCTCCACCAGGTTCGTGAACACCATCCCGTGCTCCAGCCCTCTGGCCGCGGCGACGGTCTGGGTGATGCCGTCCGCGTCGTCGTGGGTGTGCACGGATCGTGCCAGACCGCGCCCAGCAAAGAGGTCCTCGATCTTGCCGACGCCCACCACAGGAATGCCCCGGTCCGCCAGCGCGTCGAGCACGGTCGGACCCACCGGCGGCAGGGAGAAGTCACGGCGGCGGTCGGTGCGCACGAACGCGCCTGGCTCACCCACAAACGGCCGCGCTATCAC
>JBKJJG010000166.1:0-2447 GCA_046598155.1 bacterium
GCAGGGCGGCGAGTTCGTCCCGCAGGCGCCGGAGGGTGTCTTCCCGCTGCCGCCGGTCCCGCTCCGCTTCCTGCGGGTTGCGCACCAGGATGTAGCGGAGGCGCGAGGAGCCCGCACCCACCACGATCTCCTTGACTGTGCCCAAATTGTGCCCATAACAGGCGCGGCTAAACGGAATTAGGCGGGGGAACAGGCGTACGCAAGAATGGCGGAGACCCTTGCAGACACTGGTGCTTGCAAGTAGACTGAACTACACGGTAGGGAAGGGGCCGAAGATTCAAATCCCCCCTCCCCGACCAGACAACCGAGGACCGTGGATGCGCGGGGCGGCGCATGAGCGCCGCCCCGTCGCGTTGGCGGCGCCGCGTGCGGCCCGGACCAACGATCGGCCCGGACCGAAGGAGAACGGTGTGACGTCGCGAACGATGAATGGATTGGCCGGCCCGGGCGTCCGGCGTTCTCGCAACGAGTGGAGGTGGAACATCGAGCGGATGCCCAGCAGGGGCGATGCCGTGCGCGTGGGGGTCTTCTCTGACTCCTACCTCCCGCGGATCAGCGGTGTCGTCCGCTCGATTGAGGCCCTGGTGGCAGAGCTCCGGCGCCAGGGACACCAGGCCGCGATCTTCGCACCTGCATATCCGGGCTACAGGGACGCCGACCCCGATGTGGTTAGGTTCCCTTCGGTTCGCGCGCCAGGGATCCCTGATTTCCCGCTTGCCATCCCGGTGGCCCGGCGCTTCACAGCCGACCTGCGCGCCCGTTGTCTCTCCGTAATCCATACCCACTCGCCGTTCCTCATGGGGGCCGCGGGCCGCTATGCGGCTTCCCGCCTCGGGCTGCCGCTGGTCTTCACGCACCACACGATGTACTCGGAGTACGTGCACTACGTCCCGGTATTGTCCCAGCGGTTCTCCCGCGAGGTGGTCACGCGGTACACGATAGGGTACTGCAACCGCTGCTCGCTGGTTGTCGCACCTTCCCACGCGGTGCGGAACTGGCTGCTGGCCCGCGGCGTAACCGCTCGGGTGGAGGTTCTCCCGACCGCGGGGTTCGACCTGGATCGGTTCGATCGCCTGAACCCGGTCTGGGTCAGGCCCCGGCTTGGGATTCCCGCGGGCGCGCCCCTGGTCATCACGGTTGGCCGCCTGGCGCGGGAGAAGCGCTTTGACGTGCTGCTGGCGGCCTTTGCCATGGCGGCGCAGGGGACGCCGGCCCGCTTGCTGGTCGTGGGCGGCGGCCCGGAGGCGGCGGCCCTCCGGCGCGCCGCCGCGGAGAGGGGCGTAGCAGGGCAGGTGATATTCACCGGCCCGCTGGATCACGACCGGGTCCTCGACTGCTACGCGGCCGCCGACCTGTTTGCCTTCTCGTCGCCCACGGAGACGCAGGGGCTTGTCGTGGTGGAGGCAATGGCGGCGGGCCTTCCAGTGGCAGCAGTGGGCGCAGGAGGGGTGTCCGAGGTTGTCAGCGACGGGCTGACCGGGCTTCTGACCGGCCTGGACGCCGAGGCGCTGGGTGGGGCGATTCGCCGGCTTCTCGATGACGAGGCGTTGCGGCGCAGCATGGCCGCCGCCGGCCGGGCCGCGGCCCGAGCCTACGCCATCGAGGCCATAACCGAGCGGTTGGTTGGACTGTATCATCAGGCAGCAATGGCTACACCTGTCGTCGCAGCGCCCGATTAGACTCTCGCCGCCCCTGGCGGCGGTCGGACCACGGGCGGGCCGCGCAGGCGGCCCGAGTCGAGGAGGAGACGGAGAGTGCAGCTTCAGAGGCTGGAGCTCGTAGGATTCAAGACGTTCGTGAACCGCACGGAACTCGAGTTCCATCCCGGAATCACCGCGATAGTGGGCCCCAACGGGAGCGGCAAGAGCAACCTCATGGACGGTATCCGCTGGGCGCTGGGAGAGACCAACGCCCGCCTGCTTCGCGGCGCCCGGATGGAGGACATCATCTTTGCCGGAACCGCCTCCCGCCGGCCCCACAGCCTGGCCAAGGTCTCGCTCACCCTGGAAAACGGCGCCGGCGATCTTCCTCTGGAGTTCAACGAGGTTACCGTGTCGCGCACCGTGACGCGGGGAGGCGAGGGAGAGTACGCCATCAACGGCGTGGACTGTCGCCTGCGCGACATCCAGATGCTGTTCCTCGGCACCGGGCTGGGTGGCCGTTCGTACGCGCTGATCGGACAGGGTGAGGTGGACGCGGTCCTGCGCGCCACGCCGCTCGAGCGCCGGCAGTGGTTGGAGGAGGCCGCAGGTCTGGCAAGGCAGAAGCGCCAGCGCACCGAGGCCGAGCGTCGGCTGGGTTACGCACAGGCCCATCTCGATCGGGCTGGCGATCTGCTCTCCGAGCTGGAAGCGCAGCAGCAGGCGCTGGCGGCGCAGGCCGAGGCCGCGGTGCAGTACCGCACGTACAGCGAGGAGCTGCGCGACCTGGAACTGGCACTGTACGCG
>JBKJJG010000183.1:0-2429 GCA_046598155.1 bacterium
CCCTCCCAGGCGCTCCGGCTTCCCGCGGACTAGCAGCGGGCCTGCCTCGGCGTCCGGAGTCGGGCTCCCCGGGCCAATGTGTTGGATCGGAACTACTGGCCCGCCTCGTGCACGGCAGGGAACCTTCCGCGCATCCTCAATCCTATCAGTCCGCAACGCCGCCCGCAATCCTACTCCTCGGCGACCGCAATGTGAACCTCGCGCAGCAGCTCGGGATCCACGGGCGCCGGCGCCCCGACCATCAGGTCCGTCGCGCTCGCCGTCTTGGGGAAGGCGATAACCTCGCGGATGGTCGCCTCCCCGGCCATTAGCATCACGAGCCGGTCAAGACCGAGCGCTATTCCCCCGTGTGGCGGCGCACCGAACCGGAGGGCGTCCAGCAGGAAGCCAAACCGCTCCTGCGCCTGCTCAAGAGAGATCCCAAGCAGCCGGAACACCTGCTCCTGCATCCGGTGCTCATGGATCCGTATGCTCCCTCCGCCCAACTCCACCCCGTTCAGCACGAGATCGTGCGCCCGCGCGCGCACCCGGTCGGGCGACGTCTCCAACAGGGGCTGATCCTCTTCCATCGGCGCGGTAAAGGGATGGTGGACCGCGGCGTACCGTCCCTGGGAAGTATCAAACTCCACCAGGGGGAACTCCGTCACCCAAACAAACCTCAAGGCGGCCCCGTTCTCGCGCAGACCAAACCGATCGGCCACCTCGAGCCGAAGCCGTCCCAACGCAGCCGCGGATGCGGCCGCGGGCCCGGCGACAAACAGGATCAGGTCCCCTTCTCGGGCTTCAGTGCGCGCGGCGATGGCATCGAGCACGCCCCTGGGCAGGTGCTTGACCAGCGACCCCTTGGGACCCGAGGAGGTCAGCGCCAGTGAGACCAGGCCTTCGGCGCCGGCAGAGCGGGCCACGGCGGTTAGCTCGTCTAGGTCGCGACGGCTGGCCGCGGCCCCTCCAGGGACCCGCAGCGCCCTGAGCACTCCTCCGGAAGATACCGCCTCCTGGAACCTGGCCACCCCGCCCTCGCCTGCCAGATCGGTCAGGTCCACGATCTCCAACGACACCCGCAGATCGGGTTTGTCGGATCCGAAGCGCAGCATGGCATCGGCGTATGACAGCCGGGGGAACGGACGCGGAACGTGCGTGCCCAGCACCCTGGTGAAGACCTCGGAGATCATCGCCTCGGTGACCGCCAGAATCTCATCCTGGTCCACGAAGCTCATCTCGATGTCTATCTGCGTGAACTCCGGCTGGCGGTCGGCACGCAGGTCCTCGTCGCGAAAGCACCTTGCTATCTGGAAGTACTTGTCTACCCCGCCCACCATGAGTAACTGCTTGAACAGTTGAGGGGACTGCGGGAGCGCGTAGAACTTCCCCGGCTGCACGCGGCTCGGCACGAGGAAGTCCCGGGCCCCCTCAGGCGTGCTTCGGATCAGCATCGGCGTCTCGACCTCGAGGAACCCCTGGCGGTCGAGCGATTCGCGGATCGTCATCGTCGTCTGATGCCGCAGCAGCAGGTTGCGGTACATACGCGGGCGGCGCAGGTCGAGATACCGGTAGCGCAACCGCAGGGCCTCGTCCACCGCGGTCTCATCGCCTGGCGCAAACGGCGGCGTTGGCGATGAAGACAGAATCCTCAGCGTCCCGGCCCGGACCTCGATCTCTCCGGTGGCCAGGCGCGGGTTCACCGTTCCCTCCGGGCGCCGCGCCACCACACCGATCGCCGCAACCACGAACTCCGCCCTCACTTCACCCGCGGCCGCCGCACTGGCAGGATCTGCGTCTCCGGGGTTGACGACAACCTGGGTCAACCCTTCGCGGTCGCGCAGGTCCAGGAAGACAACCCCGCCCAGATCCCGCCGGCGCTGCACCCATCCCGCAAGACGGGCTTCCTGGCCCGCGTGGGCCCCGCGCAGTTCACCGCAGGAGTGCGTGCGCATCCCGCTCATCGTGTTCACCGTCCCTGCCCGCCGTTGGATGGTTCCGGCCTCCGCAGCCGATCCCGAAGCGCCGGTGCAATGCCTGCACGCGCGGCCTTGGTCTGCTCTCCGGTCGCCATCTCGCGCAATGTGACCGTGCCCGCGGCCAACTCGTCGTCGCCCAGGACGGCGGCGATCCTTGCACCCAGGCGATCGGCGTGCTTCATCTGGGCCGCCACCGAGCGGGCCAGCAGATCGCTCTCGGTCCGGATGCCGGCCTGACGCAGCTCGTCGGCCAGGCGGAAGCCCTCCGAACGAGCGGCCGGGCCGATCGTCACCACCATAACCTCAATCCCGCGGCCCAGGGGCCCGGCCAGCCCTTCCTGCTCGCCCACCAGCAGCAGACGGTCCAGGCCGAAACCGAAACCCACGCCCGGGGTGGGCGGGCCGCCCAGCTGCTCGGCCAGCCCATCGTAGCGTCCGCCCCCAAACATGGCGTTCTGAGCGCCCAGGCGG
>JBKJJG010000194.1:0-3902 GCA_046598155.1 bacterium
GTGGAAGCAATAGGTCAGGCTTTCGCGGACGAGATCTTCAGGGTGTTCGCCCAACAACACCCTGGAATACAACTGCTGGTCTTGATGGAGAATTCCGAGGTGAGAAGAATGATTGAGAGAGCTAAGGCAGCCAGTGCTGCCGAAAACCAACCCAATCTAGACCTATTCGCTTCCAGGCCGGATTGACCTCAGAAGGGGCAAGCTCCACAGTTCTTCCTTCCACACAGAGCTGCGGCGGCTTCATTAGCGATTCAGGCGCCCTCTAGAGCTTTCTTGCTTGATCGCTTTGGCATTCCCCAAGCATCGCAAATCCCCGTGAAATGGCTACTGGCGTGCCTCCCCAAACTGACCCACTATTGCCGGCGCCAGGGCCGCCACCTCGTCGGCTTCCGCCGCCGACAGCTCCCACCCGGCCGCCCGGACGTTCGCCTCCACCTGCTCGGGCTTCGTCACTCCCGTAATCACCGTGGAGACCGCGGGCCGCGTCAGCAGCCAGGCCACGGCCAGCTCCGCAACGGTGTGACCCCGCTCCCGTGCCCATGCCTCCAGCGCGCGCACGATCGCGAAGTTGCGGGGGGTCGCAAAGCGCTGCTCGAACCGCTCGCTCTGATAACCGCGGGTCCCCTCCGGCGCCGGTGTTCCCTCGCTGTACTTACCGGTCAGCATGCCCCCACCCAGCGGGAAGTATGGAATCACCCCGATCCCAAATGCCTGACATGCTGGCAGCAGTTCGGATTCAACGCCGCGCGCCAACAGACTGTACTCGGGCTGCACCGAGACGAACGGCGCCCACCCCCGCCGGTCGCTCGTCCAGAGCGACCAGACCAGTTGCCAGGCGGCAAAGTTGGAGCAGCCGATGTAGCGGACCTTGCCCTGGCGCACCAGGTCATCGAGGGCGCGTAGGCTCTCCTCGATGGGCGCCTCGCCGTCCCACTCGTGGAGCTGCAGCAGGTCAACGCAATCCACGCTCAGCCGGCGCAGACCGGCGTGGACCCCATCCATGATGTGCGCGCGCGAAGACCCGCGCTCATTGGGTCCTTCGCCCATGGCGTTGAAGACCTTGGTGGCGATGATGGCCTCACCGCGCCGACCGGCCAGCGCGCGGCCCAGGTGCTCCTCGGAGGCGCCCTTGCTGTAGATGTCGGCCGTGTCGAAGAAGTTGACGCCGAGGTCGAGGGCGGCACCCACGATTCGCGCGGTCCCTTCTGCGTCCACGAACCTTCCGAAGGTGTTGCCGCCCAATCCCAACACTGACACCTTGAGACCGGAGTTGCCCAGACGACGGTATCGCATTTCATCCCCCTTTGATCGTGAACCCTCTGTAGGGAGTGATTCCACGGACGCACGGCGAATCATTCCTCACACTCACACGGAGGTGCCCGATGAGCGAGATTCAGCACGCGGTCCTGGCCGCGTTGACGCCTGAGGCGCTGAGCCCCAGGATCACGCGCCGGATGCTGTGGGGAGAACGCCTGATGGTATCCATGATCGAACTCAAGGCCGGCACGATAGTGGCCACCCACCAGCACGAGAACGAGCAGCTCAGCTACTGCACCTCGGGCTCGATGCGCTTCACCTTCCCCGATCGGGAACTCGTGCTGCAGCAGGGGGAGGTGCTGCTCATACCGGGCGGCATGCCGCACAGCGCGGAGATGCTGGAGGACGTGGTGACTGTGGACTTCTTCAGCCCGCCGCGCCAGGACTGGATCGCAGGGGCAGACGCCTATCTGCGCCAGTAGTCGCTGGGGGGCCTAACCGGGCCGATTCCCATGTGGAGGACCGAGGATCAGTCCCGCCGATCCAGGCCGGGGACGCTCTCAAGGCCGGCCCGGCGGGCCGCCCTCTCCAGGGTCGCGTCCCAGCACCCGAAGACAATGGGAACGGCGAGGCGATCTCTCAGCGTGAGCGCTGATGCCAGGTGAATGGCATCGTAGGCGCGGAGGTGGTACTTCTCCGCGGCTACGGCTGCTGCCCGGATGAGAGACTCCGTGAGATCAATGCGCAGATACCGCGGCCAATCGACGTTGAAGCGCCGGACGCACCTCCGGTAGTCTAGGGGCGACAAGCCTCCCTCTCGACGTCTGCGGGAAAACGCGGCACGGGCTTCGACATACGCGACGGCTGACGTCGCCACAAGCTGGGATCGGGACACGGCCTCCCGGACCATCGTCGAGCTCTCCTCGTCCACGTAGAGCTTAACGAGGGCACTGGTGTCCAGGTAGAGCCTCACCGCCGGTCCTCAACTACGGCCTCCGCCACCGACGGCCCCCGGAGCCGGACCGGCCGCAGGCGCCCCCGAGGCTTCCCTCCATCCCAGCGAGCCACGCCGTCACGCAGCAGGGCGTCAAGCCGCTCGTCTCTCGTCGGCCCTGCCGCCGGGGACATGACCGCTACGGGCTGCCCACGGGCCGTAACGAGGATGCGCTCACCGCGCCTGATCCGCATGAGATACCGGCTGAGGTGAACTTTGAGCTCTCTGACCCCCACGCTGGTCACGGCAGTCCCCCTGCATTCGTGTGTTGTGACCACATAGTAGGGTGTTGTGGACACATCCGCAATAGGGCTAGACGTTCGGGCAGAGCCGGAGCGTAGGAGCCGCTTCGTGCGGCCGATTATCTCAGCAATCGCTCGTGGGTCAGGCGTCGAGGAGGCGCACCAGCGCCTCGCGCAGGTCCTCCAGCTCGCCCTCGGGAGTCGGCCGTAGCGGCGGCCGGACGTGGGGCGCGATCACCCCGCGCAGCGCCAGCGCCGCCTTGATGCGCGGGACATCGCCCCCGTTCCGCAGCAGGTGGCATGCCTCGGCCACCCTACGGTAGGCTTCCGTGACCTCCGTCCAAGACCCCCGCCCTGCAGCCCTCCACAGCGCCACGTACGGCTCGGGGAACGCCGCGGCTGGGCCAGAGATGGTTCCGGCCCATCCCATGGCTGCCACCGACGGAAGGAGCAGGTCCGCGCCCACCAGGAGTCGGAAGCCCGACCCCGCCGCCAGTGAGACCTGCAGGATCCCGTAAAGGTCGCCCGCGCTGTCCTTCATCCCGACGATGTTGGGGCGGGTGCGCAGCGCTCGGACCACGTGCGGCGTGATCGGGTTGCCCGTGTTCTGGGGGATGTTGTAGAGGAGGATCGGCCGGTCGGGAACCGCATCCGCGATCGCGGCGAAGTGGGCAACCAGGTTGTCCTCGCCGTGCCGGAAGTAGTAGGGGGCGATCACCGCCAGCGCGTCAGCCCCTGCGCCGGCGCAGCCGCGGGCGGTCTCGATCGTCCCGGCCGTCGTCATCCCGCCCACCTGCGCGATCACCGGGACGCGGCCGGCTGCCGCCTCCGCCGCGGCCCGGACGACCGCCGCCCGCTCGTCGTCGGAGAGCAGCGGACCCTCGCCAGTGGTCCCGCAGGCGAAGATCCCGTCCACGCCGCGGCCTACCAGCCATTCCACCAGGCGCCCCACCGCCGTGACGTCCACGCTGCCGTCCTGCTCCATAGGCGTGGGGAGGGCGATGATCACACCGCGCAGCCGTTCGACGATACTAGTCTGTGCGTCCATATGAACCTTGCTCCGATCTCGGCCTCAATACGCTCATGCTCTCAATCCCCAAGGCCCGGCGCGCCACCTGCACGGCAGTTGCGGCGTTCTCGCCATAGCCGTCCGCCTTGATCTCGCCAGCGAAGCGCCCGGTCACGGGGGCGCCTCCTACGATGACCTTGACCTCGTCCCTCAGCCCGGCCTCGGTCAGGGCGCGGATGGTGGCGTCCATCTGGGGCATGGTGGTGGTGAGAAGGGCGGAGAGCCCGACGATCTGCGCGCGGTGCTCGCGCGCCGCCTCCACGAACCGCTCGGCCGGCACGTCCACGCCCAGGTCCACGACCTGGAACCCCGCGCCCTCCAGCATCATGGCCACCAGGTT
>JBKJJG010000223.1:0-3983 GCA_046598155.1 bacterium
TATCGTCCGGCGTCCCGCAGTACGTGCTCGAGGTTGACGCACGGCGCAACGCGTTGGTGGTCGGCGGGCAGGAAGGGCTGCTGCTGCGGCGCCTCGTGCTGAGCAAGGTGAACTGGATTGTGCCGACGCCGCTCCCGGCCGCAGCGACGGTCCGCGTGCGGCACGGGGCGCTCGACGTCCCCGCGGTGCTGCACGCGGATGGCCCCGATCGCGTTCGGGTGGAGTTCCGCGAGCCCCAGCGCGCAGCCGCACCCGGGCAGGCCGCCGCGTTCTATGACGGCGACCGTGTGCTGGGCGGAGGAATCATTGAGGACGCATCCTGGTCAGGAGAGGAGATGAACGGAAATGGGATATCGTAGTGACTTCGTGGCAGGGTTTGTCATCGGAGGGCTGCTCGGCACGGCCGTGGCGCTGTTACTTGCGCCGCGCTCCGGGGAGGAGACGCGCACCCGCCTGGCTGGGTCCGCTGAGGACCTGGGCGACCGTGCGCGTGATCGCGCCGAAGAGGTCATCCAGAAGCTGCGCGTAACCGCCGAGGACCTCTCACAGCGCGGGCGGGTGAAGTTGGACGAAGGAGCTGCCCGGCTGCGCGAGGTTGTGGAGCGGAGCAGAGGGTTTCACGAGCGCGGCGAGGAGCAACCGAAAGAGTAGTCCGCTGACCCTCGCCATTCCTGAGCGCTTCCGGCCGGGCATCGAGATCGTCCGCCGGCTGCGCGAGGCAGGATGGGAGACCTACCTGGTCGGAGGGTGCGTCCGGGACCTGCTGCTCGGGCGACCGGCCGTGGATCTTGACATTGCCACGGCCGCGCCTCCCGAGCGCGTTGCTGGGTTGTTCGACCGGACGGTACCGGTAGGAATCCAGTTCGGCGTCGTCGCCGTCGTCCTCGATGGGCATCCCTATCAGGTGGCCACCTTCCGCCGTGAAGGCCCATACCTGGACGGCCGGCGTCCATCGTACGTTGAATACGGCAGTGCAATTGACGACGTTCGCCGGCGCGATTTCACCGTCAACGCACTGCTGTACGATCCGTTCAGCGGAGAGGTCATTGACCATGTCGGCGGCCGCACTGACCTGGCCAACCGGTGCATCCGCACCGTTGGACCTCCTGCCGAGCGCTTTGCCGAGGACCGGTTGCGGCTGCTGCGCGCGGTACGGCTGGCCGCCGAGTTGGAGTTCACCGTGGAGCCGGGCACGCGCGCGGCTCTTGCGGATCTCGCGTCCACCATCACCGGGGTGAGCGCCGAGCGGATCCGCGACGAGCTGGTCCGACTGCTGGTCGCGCCGGGCGGCGCCGGCGGCGTTCGCATGATGGCCGCCACCGGTCTGCTGGGAACCGTCCTGCCCGAGGTGGCGGCTCTCTCGTCCCAGCCCTCACCCCATGCGGACGGGCCGGCCGCCGACGCGCTCGACCACGCCTGCCGGGTGCTGGAATCCCTCGGGCCGCCAGGAGTCGGGCCGCCTGGGCCGGAGCTGGCTCTTGCCGCGTTCCTCTGCCGCCTGCCCGATGCGGATGCCAGCGAGGTCTGCCGTCGCTTGCGCTTCTCTACGGCCGAACGCCGGAAAGTGGTAACCTTCGTTCGCGAGTTCCAGCATCTGTCCAGGGATGTCTGCCTGTCCGCGGCGGATGCCAGTCGCCTTCGGCGGCAGGGGGTTGCCGCAGGCCTGCTTGAGCTGCTTCGCGCAGACCTCGAAGCCGCAGGAGAAGACCCGGCCGCTTACCTCCGTGCCGTCGGGCTGCTGGCCGCCGATGCCAGGGGCGTCCCCGAGCCGGACCGCCTCATCACCGGCGAGGACCTGATCGCCATGGGCTACACGCCCGGTCCCGCGTTCACCGTGATGCTGAGGGCGATCGAGGAGGCCTGGGCACGCGGCGAGGTTACGACCGCCGAGTCAGCGCGCGTCTGGATTCGCGACCGATTTCCGGCAGGAGCAACGCGCCGGCCCGTGGAACCGGGATGAGCGAACGGATAGATTCGATTGAGCGGAGGCCCGCATGACCGAACGCGTTGCATTGACCGTTGTGCTCTGGGCTTTGGGCATCATGATCGTGATCGGCGCGCTGCTCCCCCTGGTTTGGCCAGGGCTGATCCGGTTCGTCAATCGCACCGTGCTCAAGGAAGACGGCGCCGAGAATCACTGAGGGCGCGCCGAAGGATATGCCTGCGGCCGGGTCGAACAGCCCGGAGAGCGCGCGGGCGTGCGGCGTGCGACCGGATGGGGTGGAGGAGGCTGGTGGGTAACGGGGCTCTGATCGTTGGGCTTGTTAACCAGAAGGGCGGGTGCGGCAAGACCACGACGGCCGTCAACCTCAGTTCCTCCCTGGCAGCCGCCGGGCATCGTTGTCTTCTGATAGATCTGGATCCGCAGGCCAACGCGACCGTCAGCCTTGGGATCGATCCGGCCACGCTGCGGCAGACGATCTACCATGTGCTGCTGGATCCCGACCACGAAGAGGGGCTGCCACTGGAGGCCGTCATCCGGCCCGGACCGGTCGAGGGCCTGGAGGTTGCTCCTTCTTCGATTGACCTGGCCGCCGCCGAGCTGGAGCTGGCGGCCCGCATCGGACGGGAGCACTCGCTGCGCAGGCGCCTGGCGCCGATACGCAGCCGCTACTCGTTCATCCTGATCGACACGCCGCCGTCGCTGGGGCTGCTGACCCTGAACGCCCTGGTGGCCTGCGACGCGATCATCATACCCATCCAGACCCACTACTACGCACTGCTTGGGATGCGGCAGCTCATCCGGACCCTGAAGATGGTGAGTGATGAGGTGGGCCACCAGGTTGAGATCCTGGGCGTGCTTCCAACGATGTACGACTCCCGGACCACGATCAGCAAGGAGATCCTGGGAGGCATCCACGACTTCTTCCCGAACAAGGTGTTCGAGACCACGATCCACTTCAACATCAAGCTTGTCGAGTCATCCATGTCGGGCGTGCCGCTTTTCGTGAGCAATCCCGCGTCGCGCGGCGCCAAGGAATACTCCAGTCTGGCCAGAGAGGTGATCGCACATGCCCAGCGGTCGCGAGGAGCTGAGGCGCGGCGTTAGGAACGTCATTGAGGCAGCCTCGCGCGAGATGGGTGCGCTGACCGACCCGCAACGCCCCGAGGCCAGCGCGTCGGAGTCTCCCGGAGAGTGGCGCGTGGAGCGGCCGCTCCTGCGGCTGGTCCGCGAGGTTCAGGCGCGACCCGCTTCGCCCGCACCCAAACCGGTTGCGATTCAGGAGGCGGTTACGGTGCACCCTACCAAGGGCATCTGCGCCGCCTACCAGATCAGCCAGGCCTGCTGGGAGGTGCCGGACGCGTACTGCAACCAGGCGCTGCATCTCTGCATGCTGCGCGAGTGCCCGGTCTATGATCTGAACCGGAGCGTGCTCGAGCGGCGGTTTGCGGCGAAGTACGCGCACCTCTGGTGAGGGTGCCGGTCAGGCATTCCAGTTGAGGTCGAGCAGCTCGCGTAGGTCCCTGACCCAGGCCCAGGGCGTGACGCCGCGCGCTTCAACCTCTGCCCGTCGGGGTCCAAACCCCACAAAACGGATGCCGGCCCGCGCCGCCGCATGGCCGTCAATCCAGGAGTCCCCCACCAGATAGGCAGTCCGGTGGGGCCCTGCGCGTTCCAGGACGAGCCGGATGCCGGCCGGATCGGGTTTCAGGGCAGGTACCTCGTCGCGGGTAACCGTCAAGGAGATCAGCGCGGCCAGCCCGAGTTCAGCCAGCACGCGTTCGGTGGCGGTTCGGGCGTTGTTGGTCAGGAGCGCCAGATGGAACCCTCGGGCGGCCAGGTCGGCGAGGACGCCGTGCACGTTGGGCACCGGCGTCGCGTCCCGCAGGCCCGCGGCCTCAAAGGCCTCAATGGTCGCCCATGCCTGGGCGGTCAGGTGGGGGGCGGAGTTGCCGATCCGGGCGACCAGATCTGCGATCGGGACGCGCATCAGCTCTCCGCGCGGCTCCGGCAGCGGCCCCGAGGATTCCAGCAAGTCTAC
>JBKJJG010000042.1:0-3748 GCA_046598155.1 bacterium
GGCCGCGACGCTGGGTTATCCGGTGCTGGCAGATCCCCTCTCGCAGGTGCGTTGCGGACCGCACGACCGTGGAACGGTCATTGACGGCTACGATGCCCTGCTCAGGATTCCCGGTGCGATAGAGACGCTGGCCCCAGAGGTCGTCCTGAGGTTTGGCGCGGTGCCCGCGTCGAAGCCGCTGACGCGGTATCTCGAGATGCACGGCGCGGCCCGTCAGATCGTGGTGGACGCTGGCGGCGAGTGGAACGATCCTGCGCGGCTGGCCGCGGAGTTCGTGGACGCCGATCCGGTACTGCTGTGCAGGGCTGTTCTCGATGCGCTCGGCGCACCCGCGGGGGCAGCCGGCGCGCGGGGGACGCACGAATGGCTGGCGTGGTGGCAGCGTCTGGGAGCGCGGGCCCGGGAGGCCATCAGGATCCGGCTGGACGCGCTGGCTGAACCGTTCGAGGGCAAAGTCTTCGCCGAGCTGTCCGAGATGCTGCCCGACGGCGCCGTGCTCTACGTGGGCAACAGCATGCCGGTGCGCGATCTCGACACCTTCTTTCCGGGAACGCCGCGGGCGGTCCGATTCCTGGGGAACCGCGGCGCCAGCGGTATTGACGGGCTGGTCTCGAGCGCGCTGGGGGTGGCAGCAGGCGCGACCGGTGGTCCGGTGGTCCTGGTGCTCGGGGACCTGGCCTTCTACCATGACCTCAACGGGCTGCTGGCAGCGAAGCTGTACGGGCTGAACGCCACCGTCGTGCTGATCAACAATGACGGCGGCGGGATCTTCTCGTTCCTTCCGCAGGCGGGCTACCCGGATTACTTCGAGGCGCTCTTCGGCACGCCGCACGGCCTCGACTTCCGGCATGCCGCCGGGCTGTACGGTGCATCACATGCGCTCGTCGAGTCCTGGGATGACTTCAGGGCGCGCGTGCGGGAAGGTATCTCCTCAGAGGGGCTTTCCATCGTCGAGGTGCGCACGGCGCGTGATCGCAACGTCCTCCTGCACCGCGAAGTCTGGCAGGCGGTCGAGGCCGCCCTGCGCACCGAGCTGCCTCCCGACGCCTCCGGAGGGACTCCATGATGCCCCGGCTTCCGGTAAACGGGGTCCACATCAACGTCGAGCAGGCCGGGGAGGGCCCACCGCTTGTGTTGCTGCACGGATTCACCGGCAGCGCCGCGGGCTGGGCAGAGCACGCCGCCGTCTTCGCACACGGCCACGCCACCGTGGCGGTGGATCTCCTGGGCCACGGTCTGTCCGACGCGCCGGACGATCCACAGCGCCATGGGATCGGCTACGCTACCGAGGACGTCCTGAGCGTGCTCGACGCGCTGGGGATTCAGCGGGCGGGCCTGTTGGGCTACTCGATGGGCGGCCGTGTCGCGATCTCACTGGCGATCGTCGCCCCTGAACGGCTGTCCGCGCTGATTCTGGAGAGCGCCTCGTCTGGGATCCGCGATGCCGGCGCCCGCCGCGAGCGCGCCGTGCAGGACGCCGAGTTGGCGGCGGCGATCGAGCAAGATGGGATCGAGCCGTTCGTGGATCGCTGGGAGCACCTCCCGTTGTTCGCGAGCCAGGCCACGCTGCCGGAGCCAGCGCGTGGGGACCTTCGCGCCCAGCGGCTGCAGAACAGCCCTGCCGGGCTGGCCAACAGTCTGCGCGGCTTGGGTCAGGGTGTGCAGCCGCCCATGCACGAGTACCTCCAGCAGATCCGCGTCCCCACGCTGCTGATAGCGGGCGAGCTCGATCCTGCCTACTGCGCGCTGGGGCAGGAGATGCTCGACCTGATCCCGCAGGCCAGGCTGGAGGTCGTGCCTGACGCGGGACATGCCGTGCACCTGGAGCAGCCCGAGCGGTTTCGCGCGCTTGTGTTGGAGTTCCTTAACGAAGTCAGAGATATGGGGTGAGGATCTGATGCCCGTGAAATGGACGAAGGTCAAGGACTACACCGACATTATCTACGAGCACGCCGATGGGATCGCGAAGATCACCATCAACCGGCCCGAAGTGCGCAACGCCTTCCGGCCCGAGACGGTCAATGAACTGATGGACGCCTTCGCGGATGCGCGGGACGACTCCGCCGTCGGGGTAGTGCTCTTCACCGGAGCCGGCGACCAGGCGTTCTGCTCCGGCGGCGACCAGCGCGTGCGGGGTGACGCGGGCTACGTCGGTGGGGACAAGATCCCCCGGCTGAACGTGCTTGATCTGCAGCGGCAGATCCGCACCCTGCCCAAGCCGGTGATCGCGGTGGTGGCCGGATATGCCATCGGCGGCGGGAATGTTCTGGCCACGGTGTGCGACCTGACGATCGCCGCAGACAACGCGGTTTTCGGGCAGACCGGCCCGAAGGTCGGCAGCTTCGATGCCGGATACGGCTCGACCTACCTGGCGCGGATCGTGGGTCACAAGAAGGCCCGCGAGATCTGGTACCTCTGCAGACAGTACAATGCCCAGGAAGCTCTGGCGATGGGCCTGGTGAACGTCGTGGTCCCTCTCCATCAACTTGAGGAAGAGGCGGTCCGGTGGGCCCAGGAGTTGCTCGAGAAAAGCCCGCTGGCCCTGCGTCTGCTGAAAGCCGCCTTCAACGCCGATACCGACGGCCTGGCCGGGCTGCAGCAGCTCGGCGGCGACGCCACGCTGCTGTACTACATGTCGGAGGAGGCGCAGGAAGGCCGGGACGCCTACTTGGAGAAGCGCAAGCCTAACTTCAAGAAGTTCCCAAGGTACCCGTAGGCAGGCGGGGTGGGTGCGATGAGGACCGGGGTGGAGGCGCCGGACACCGGCGGACGCTGGCGGGCCTGGGTGCTCGCCGCGCGCGTGCCCACGCTGACCGCGGCGGTGGCGCCGGTCATGGTCGGCACCGCGGCCGCGGCCGGTGATGGGATGTTCGCGCCGCTGCCCGCGATCGCCGCGCTTGTAGCCGCCGTCTGCATCCAGATCGGGACCAACTTTCACAACGACGCGCTCGATTTCTTGCAGGGGGCCGACACCTCACGTCGTCTGGGGCCTGCACGGGCTACCCAGTCCGGCCTGCTGTCGGCGCGGCAGGTGCTTGCCGGCGCCTACCTGTGTCTTGGGATCGCGGCAGCGGCCGGCATCTACCTGGTAGCGCTGCGGGGCTGGCCGGTGCTGATGGTGGGTCTGGCCTCCATTGCCGCTGCCCTGGCGTACACTGCGAGCCCCCTGCGGCTGGGATACCGCGGGCTGGGAGACCTGTTTGTGTTTCTCTTCTTCGGGGTGGTGGCCGTTGTTGGCAGCGACTACGTGCAGACCGGGAGCGTCCGCGCCGTGGCGGTGGCTGCCTCGGTTCCGGTGGGGCTGCTGGCCGCTGCCATCCTGGTGCTCAACAACCTGCGCGACATCGAGACCGACCGCGCGGCCGGGAAGCGGACACTCGCGGTAAGGTTGGGCGCGCGCGCAACGCGCGCGCAGTACGTCTGCTGCCTGGCCGGCGCTGTCGCTGCGCCCGCGGCGCTGCGCCTCGCAGGGCTGCTCGGATCGTGGTTCTGGTTACCCTGGCTGGCGGTGCCGACAATGGTGGGGCTGGTGCGCATCGTGCTGCGCCACGACGCCGCCGTGGCCCTCGTGGGCGCGCTGAAGCGGACCGCGCGGCTGCTCCTGGTCTACGGGGCGCTGCTGGCCGCGAGCCTTCTCCTGAAACTTCATTGATGGCACCTGTCGAGACACCCCTGGTTGAGACACTCCCCGACTGGCTCGGGGCGCGGGCGCGCGCGTTTCCCCGGCGGCTGGCAGTTGCGGCCGGTG
>JBKJJG010000154.1:0-1403 GCA_046598155.1 bacterium
AACTTGCCCCTCATGACAGCCCTCCAGTCCGTGCAGACCCGTACGCGCGCGCCGCCTGCGCCTGCGCGTCGGCCCGATAAGAAGACCTCACAAGAGGACCGGCCTCCACGTACCTGAACCCACGGCGCAGGCCTTCATCGCGCAGGGCGTCGAACTCGTCAGGGGTGTAGTAGCGGGCAATCGGAAGGAAGTTAGGGCCCGGCCGCAGGTACTGGCCCAGGGTCAGCACGTCGCAGTCCACCGCGCGCAGATCGTCCATTGCCTCCAGCAGCTCGTCCTCGGTCTCCCCCATGCCAACGATGATGCCGCTCTTGGTGAGCGAGGTGTATCCCCACTCCTTGCACCGTCGGAGCAACTCGACGGACCGGTCGTAGTTGCCGCCGGGCCGCACGGCCGCAAACACCCGGCGCACGGTCTCAAGATTGTGCCCCAGGATCTCCGGGTTGTTATCCATTACTGCGCGTAGCGCTTCGGGGTCGCCCTTGAAGTCGGGAACAAGCACCTCCACGGTGCAGTCGGGGATCTTCCGGCGTATGGCGCGGATCGTCTCGGCGTAGATGCCCGCGCCGCCGTCCCTCTGGTCGTCGCGGTTCACCGAGGTCACGACCGCGTGGCGCAAACCCATGGCGGCAACCGCGTCGGCAACCCGCGCGGGTTCGGTGGCGTCCAGCGCGCCGGGCCTCCCGTGGGCAACCGCGCAGTACGCGCAGCGGCGGGTGCAGGTATCGCCCAGAATCAGGAACGTAGCGGTCCGGCGGTCCCAGCACTCGCCGATGTTGGGGCAGCGGGCCTCCTCGCAGACTGTGTGCATACCTCCGCGCCGCATGATCCGGGTCAGGTCGGCGTAGTTCTCGCCTCCCGGCAGACGGACCTTCAGCCAAGGGGGGCGCCGGCTACCCCGGTCATCGTGAGCAGGCTCAAGCATGCACGGCCTTTCCCAACGCGTCCAGTGCCGCCTCCTTCAGTGCCTCAGAGAGCGTGGGGTGCGCGTGGACCGCGCCGCCCAGCTCCACCACCGTTCCCTCCAGGTGCCTCGCAAGCACCCCTTCCGCGAGCAGTTCCGTGACCGCAGGGCCCAGCATGTGTATGCCCAGGATCTCGCCGGTCCGGCGGTCCGTCACCACCTTGACGAACCCGTCGCGCTCACCCTCGATCGTCGCCTTGCTGTTGGCCTGGAAGGCGAATCGCCCGACCTTGACCTCGTGTCCTGCCTCCTGCGCCTGCTGCTCGGAAAGGCCCATCGAGGCGACCTGTGGGATGGAGAACGTGGGCCGCGGAACCGCCTGGTAGTCCAGGGGCCTGCTCTCGACCCCGGCGATCGTTTCGACCGCGTGGATCGCCTCGTCGGAGGCAACGTGCGCCAGCCGGTACGGGCGGGCGATGACGTCACCCACCGCGAATAT
>JBKJJG010000196.1:0-9868 GCA_046598155.1 bacterium
GCGCGTGGCCGTATTGGAAGACGGCACGCTCGTCAACCTGTTCGTCGAACGGTCAGAGCCCGTGGCCGGCAACGTCTACAAGGGCCGGGTTACGAACGTCCTGCCAGGGATGGACGCCGCGTTCGTGGACATCGGCCTGGAGCGCAACGCCTTCCTCCATGTGGCCGACATCCGTTCGCAGCGGCTCGACGGTGAGGAGGTCGAGGAGTCGTTTGGCCGCGGTGCGATCGCCGAACGGCTGCGCAGCGGCCAGGAGATTCTCGTGCAGGTCACCAAGGAGCCGATGGGGTCGAAGGGCGCACGGGTCACGACCTACGTGGCCCTGCCGGCCCACTACCTGGTGTTGATGCCAACCGTCAACTACGTGGGGGTGAGCCGGCGCATCACCAGCGAGGCCGAGCGCAAGCGGCTGCGCCAGATAGCCGAGGGGGTGCGGCCCGAGAAGATGGGCATCATCGTGCGCACCGCCGCCGAGGGAGTCGAAGAGAAGGTCCTGGCAGACGACGTGGCGTTCCTGCTGCAGATGTGGAACCGGGTGCTCGAGCGCGCGCGGGCCGGCAAGGCGCCAGCGCCCGTCTACCAGGACCTGCGCCTGATCCGGCGCGTTGTGCGCGACCTGTTCACCGAGGACGTGGAACGGTTCGTGGTGGACTCGCCGGAGGAGTACGGCCGGATCGCGGACCTGCTTTCCTCCTTTGCCCCTCAGCTCCGGCCCCGGCTGGTGCTCCACCGCGACGACGAGCCGGTCTTCGAGCACCGAGGGATCGAGCGCGAGATAGACCGCGCGCTGCGCCGCCGGGTCTGGCTGAAGTCGGGCGGATACATAGTGATAGACCGGACCGAGGCGCTGACCGTTATTGACATCAACACCGGCAAGTACGTCGGGAAGACCGACCTGACCACCACGATACTGCGCACGAACCTCGAGGCCGTCGGCGAGGTCGTGCGCCAGATCACGCTGCGGGACATCGGCGGCATCATCCTTGTGGACTTCATTGACATGGACAAGGTGGATCACCGCCAGCGGGTGCTAGACGCACTGGAAGAGGCCGTGAAACGGGACCGGTCCAAGGCCCACGTCATTGACCTGACCGACCTGGGCCTGGTTGAGATCACCCGCAAACGAGTCTACCAGGACCTGGATGAGATTATGCGGACTCCGTGCCCGTACTGCGAGGGCCGCGGCCGGGTGCTATCTCCGGAGACGATGGCGGTCCGCGTGCGGCGCGAGGCACGCAGGCTGGTCCGAGGCACCAAGGCACCCGCGGTGCTCATCGAGGTGCACCCTCAAGTGGCCGGCGCGCTGTTGCGGGACGGTGCCGGTTGGGTGCGGACGCTGGAGGAGGCCTCCGGCAGGCGCGTGCGCATCCGCGGCAGGGAGGGACTGCACCTGGAGCGCCTGAACGTTGCCGAGGGCGAGAGCCTGAAGGAGCTGGAGGCGGCACCCTCTGAGGGCGGCAAGCGCGTTCAGTTCTGGATGGACCGGGGTCCTGACGAGGTTCTCTCGCTGGCGGAGCCAGACCCGGACTACGAGGTGGCCCTGGCGCTGGTTGAGGCGACGCAGCAGGGGGCCGGCCGAAAGGGAGTCGTGACGCGGGTGTTGGGGTTGCTGCGGGGACGGCGCGAGCGTGCGAATTGACCCATTCCGGCCCCCGTGGTAGAATTCGTCCGGTCTGGTGGAGGTGGGATGTGTACGCGGTTATTGATTCTGGAGGTAAGCAGGTCACGGTCCGCGAGGGCGATCTGGTACGCGTCGAGCGCATCGCCGGCTCGCCGGGCGACCAGGTAACCCTGGACCGGGTGTTGCTCATCGGTGGCGGCGAGATGCGGGTGGGCACGCCGACGGTTGAAGGCGCTTCGGTGCAGGCACGCGTTGTGCGGCAGGCCCGGGCACCCAAGATCATCGTGATGAAGTACAAGGCCAAGGCGCACTACCGCCGGAAGACCGGCCACAGGCAGGATTTCACCGAGCTGCGCATCGAGCGTATAGCCGCGCCGGCGGGCTAAGCAGAACCAGGGGGTAGGGAGATGGCATCCAAGAAAGGCGTCGGCAGTAGCCGGAACGGCCGCGACTCCAATAGCAAGCGCCTGGGCGTCAAGCGCTTCTCGGGTCAGGCCGTGAGCGCGGGCAGCGTCCTGATCCGCCAGCGGGGCACGAAGGTCTTTGCCGGCAACAACGTCGGCCGGGGTCGCGACGACACGCTGTTCTCGCTCGTGAACGGCGTCGTGGCTTTCGAGCGCCGCGGCCGGGAACGCCGGCAGGTCAGCGTCTACCCGGTTGCAGTTGCGGTCTAGCCCGACAGGTGCGCGCGGCTCAGGCCCGGGTTGCATGACCCGGGCCGTTCGCTTCTCCTCCGGCCCCCCCAGGGGCTGGCAGAGCGAGGCTTCCCATGTTCATTGATCAGGCGAAGGTATACGTCAAGGCCGGTGATGGGGGTAACGGCTGCCTCAGCTTCCGCCGGGAGAAGTTCATACCCAAGGGCGGTCCGGACGGCGGGGACGGCGGGGACGGCGGCAGCGTGATCTTCGTGACCGATCCAGGACTCCTGACGCTCATTGACTTCACCCATCGCCGGCACCTGCGCGCCCGTCGCGGCGCCCATGGGGAGGGCGCGAAGCGCACGGGCCGCCGCGGCGCGGACCTGGTGGTTTCCGTGCCCGTGGGAACCATCGTGCGCGATGCCTCAACCGGTGAGGTGATCGCCGATCTGGCAAAGGAGGGCCAGCGCGCTACGATAGCGATGGGCGGCCGGGGCGGACGGGGGAACGCACGTTTCGCTACTGCCACGCACCAGGCGCCGCGGCGCGCCGATCCCGGGCAGCCCGGAGGGGAACTGCAGATCGCGATGGAGCTGCGGCTCCTGGCCGACGTCGGCCTGGTAGGTTTGCCCAACGCCGGCAAGTCCACCCTGCTCCGTCGCATCTCGGCCGCGCGGCCCAAGGTGGGCGACTATCCCTTCACGACCACCGAGCCGGTGCTGGGCGTGGTCATGGTTGAGGTCGGAGTGAGCTTTGTTGTGGCCGATCTCCCCGGGCTGATCGAAGGCGCCCACATGGGCGCCGGGCTGGGGCACGCCTTTCTGAGACACACCGCCCGGACGCGCGTGTTGATTCACCTGGTGGACGCCAGCAGCCCCGAAGACCCAATTGAGGGTTTCGCCACCATCCGTAGGGAACTCGGACTGTACGATCCACGCCTGCTTGAGCGTCCCGCGATCGTTGCCCTCAACAAGATGGACCTGCCCGAGGCCAGGGCGCGGTCGGCGGATCTGCTGGCCCGGTTTTCCGCGCTGGGGATGCAGGCACTGCCGGTTTCCGGCGCCACCGGAGAGGGGCTGGAGGCGTTGGTCCGCGCGACCGCCGGCGTGCTGGGCCGCGGCCTCGACCGGGAGGAGACCTCCCCGGGCGGCAAGAAGTCAACCTCCGTGCGGGCCACGGACCGCAGCCAAGGCGGGCGCGAGGCGACGGCGTGACCAGGCTCGGCGTCATGGGCGGGACCTTTGACCCGATCCACCACGGGCACCTGGTCACCGCCGAGGAGGCCCGGGTCCAGTTCGGTCTTGACCGCGTCCTCTTCATCCCCAGCGGGCATCCGCCACACAAGGACCCTGCCGACATCACTCCTTCCGAACACCGGTACCTGATGACTTTCCTGGCCACGGTTTCCAACCCGCACATCAGCGTGTCGCGGTTGGAGATCGACCGGTCCGGTCCATCGTACACGATTGACACGATCCGCCTGCTGGTCGCCGAGTTCGCCGGCGCACAGCTGTTGTACGTCACGGGCGCCGACGCCATCATGCAGATCATGCGCGGCGAGTGGGAGCGGTCACCCGAGCTGCTCGATCTGTGCGAGTTCATCGCGGCCACCCGGCCCGGGTTCGTCCTGGATCTTGATGTGCTGAGGCGCCACAACTGCACGGGGAGGCCCCTGGTGAACGTTCACGTGATGGCTATTCCCGCTCTCGCGATCTCGTCCACGGAAATCCGCGCCCGCGTGCGCACGCACCGGCCCATCAAGTACCTGGTACCCGAGGCGGTTGAGGCCTACATCGTCAAGCACGGCCTCTACCGGGAGGATTCGTCGCGTCGGGAGCCAGCAGGTGGCTAGGCCCCGTCCGCGCGGTAAGGCGTCTGAGCCAGAGTCGCTGCCCAAGGCCCTGCTCGCCGCGGAGGCGGCCGAGGCGAAGCGCGCCGAGGACGTGGTCATCCTCGACCTGCGCGAGCAGACCCTCGTGACCGACTACTTCGTGTTGTGCACCGCGACCAGCCGCGTGCAGATCCGCGCCGTGGCGGACGCAATCGCCGAGGCCCTCAAGGACAACCAGTTTCGTGGCGTGCGCGAGGGCGCCGAGGCCGGGCAGTGGGTCTTGCTCGACTACGGCGACGTTGTGGTCCATGTCTTCGGTCCCGAGGCCCGGGCCTTCTACCGGCTCGAGCGGCTCTGGGCCGACGCACCGGTCGTTAGCCGGTAGGCGGCCGATGCACCTGGCCGTCCGTCCGGCGACGATTGAGGACGGCACCACGCTCGTCCGCGTGATGGACGCGGCGTACACCGGCGGCTACTCTGCCACCTTTGATCGCGACGGTCCTCTGCAGCCCAACGACCTCTGGTGGGTCCGGTCGGAGAAGGACGTCAGCGTCATCGAGGTCAACCGAGTGGTCTCCGGGCTGCTGGTGGTAGGCCGCAGCGGCGGCCAGTGGCTCGTCGAGGAGATCCTGCTGGACGGGTTCTCCGGGTACCCGGCCCGGACGCAGGAGGCGCTCGTCAGCCGGATTGGCGCCCACCTGACCGCGCTGTTCCAGCGCGCGGGCCAGAACGCGATGCTCCTGCGCGTGGCCGATACGAACCCGTTCGGCCTCCTCTTGGTCCGGAGTCTGCACGCGGCCTTTGCCAACGCCCTGCTGGTCTACAGGTATCGAGGCCCCAAGCGTCCCGGTGTCGGCTCTCCTGAGGGGTACGAGGTCCGCCGGTGGGCTCCCGCCGACGCGCGCGAGATCGGCCGGCTGGTACGCGAGGTCACGCCTGACCGCGGCCGCATTGACGAGGTCGAGCGGGTGCTGCGTGCCAAGGACGGGAAGGGTTACGTGGCGTGCAGGGATGGCCTGGCCGTGGGTGTCTCCACGGTCGAGGTGCGCACGGGTCGGCCGGACTGGTTCGTCGGCGTGCGCGAGACGCACCGGCGACGCGGGCTGGGGCGCTCGCTTGCGCACGCGGCCATCGCCGCGATGGGGGCGCGGGGGACGCCGCCGTACGCGACGGTCTGGGCGCTCGACCCGGTCGCCGGGCCGTTCCTGCGCGCGCTGGGGTTCGCCGTTGAGCGGACGTTCCTGTATGTGGAGAGACCCCTGTAGCGCAGCGACCCCCGTAGCCGGATGAGGACCGCTAGAACCGCATCCCTGGCTGTCCTGCTGCTGGCCCTGGCGCCGGTCACCCTCGATCGGCCACCGGGCGAGTTCGAGTTGCCGTACTCGCCTGCCGACGGCGCGGTGGTCTCCATAACGCCGCCGGCCTTCATCTGGGTCCCGGTCGCACGGGGCGCGCGGTACGCGCTGCAGGTAGGTCCGGGGCCGGATCCTTCGGCGCCTGGAGGCCGGACGGTCCGTGGGATCACGATGGCCTCGCACGCGCTGCGCGAGGCGCTCGCTCCCGGACGCTGGGCCTGGCGGTACGGCGTCGAGTCCTCCGACGGCACCGTGACCTGGAGCCGCGTCCGGGCCTTCACGGTGGCTCAAGACGCGCGCCCCTGGTCCTATCCCGGCGTGGAAGCGATGTCCGGCCGGGTGCCACGGGGCCGGCCGCGCCTGTTCGTGCGTGCCGAGGAGGTGGCCGCATACCGCGGCCGTGCCCGAGACGGCGACCTTCGCGGCCTGGCCTCGGGCATCGTGCGCGCCGCCGAGCGCGACCTGGGCGGCCCGCTGCCTCCGGAACCCGACTTCTTGCCGCGCACCCAGCCTGACCGGGGCCGCATCTTCGCCGAGATCATCCGGGGTACGCGGCCGCCGATGGACGCGATGGAGCGGACGGCGCTGGCGTACCTGCTGACCGGCGAGGCGCGCTTCGCAGACGAGGCGCGGCGCCGCCTGCGACACTTTTTCTCCTGGGACCCGCTGGGACCGACGGAGCTGGCGCACAACGACGAGCCCGCCATGTGGATGATGATGCGCGGGGTGCGGGCCTACGACTGGATCTACGACCGCGTCCCGCCCGAGGAGCGCGAGGCGCTCGAACGCGTGATGCGGGTGCGTGCCGAGCAGATGCACCAGGTGCTGCGGCGCCGACCTTTCGAGAGCAACCCCTACGAGAGTCACGCCGGCCGGATCATTGGGTTCCTGGGCGAGGCCGCGCTGGCGTTCATCCACGAGTGGCCCGAAGCGCGCGAGTGGCTGGACTATGTCGCCACCGCCTACTGGACCTCCTACCCGGCATGGGGCGGCGACGACGGCGGCTGGGCCGAGGGCCCGGCGTATTGGGGTTCGTACATGAACTTCATGCTCCACTTTGCCGTGGCGCTGCGGACTGCCACCGGCGCAGACCTCATGGGTAAGCCGTTCTTCGCCAACACGCCGCTGTACGCCCTCTACGCTGCGCCGCCCCACCACCGGCTGTCTCCGTTCGGGGACGGCCAGCACAGCCGGGTCGAGCTGGGCAGTCTCATGTACTGGTTCTCGTCGGTGCTGCGCGATCCGGTCGCGCGTTGGTACGCGGACGCGCGCCAGCGCGGGCCTAGCTCGGACATCCTGGGGGTCGTCCTGGCCGACCCCACGCTGGTGGGCCGGCCTCCGACCGCATTGCCGCAAAGCCGGGTCTTCCCATCAGTGGGCCTGGTAGCGATGCACAGCGCGCTGGGCGACCCGGACAACGACGTTTACCTGCTGTTCCGCAGCAGTCCCTACGGTTCGCACAGCCACGGCCACGCCAACCAGAACGCGTTCACCGTTGAGGCCTACGGCGAAGCCCTGGCCATCGCGTCGGGCTACTACCCCTGGTACGCCTCGCCGCACCACGATCTGTGGACGCGCGAGACCCGGGCCTCGAACGCGATCACGATCAACGGCGGGCAGGGACAGGGGAAGCGCAGCATCCGGGCGCGCGGGAGGATCGAGGCGTTCGCCACCGGCGGCAGCTACGACTACGCCTCAGGGGACGCCACGCCTGCCTACGAGGGCCGGTTGCTGCGCGCGGTGCGCCGGATCGTGCACGTGCGCCCGGGCGTGTTCGTAATCTACGACGAGGTCGCCGCGCCCCAGCCGGTCACCTGGGAATGGTGGCTGCACGCGCTCTCGCGCATGGAGGTGGACGAGGGCGCCTCCGAGATTCGGGTGCGCGAGGGGAAGGCCGGGATGGTTGTGCGCTTCCTCGATCCCGGCGGCCTGGCGTTCACGCAGACCGACCGCTTCACGGTGCCGCCAGAGGACGGACGGCCCAACCAGTGGCACCTGACCGCCTCGACGCGCTCTGCGCATGCGGCCACGGTTTTCCTCACGGTACTCATGCCGCACCGGGCCGGCGAGGCGGGTGGACTCCCGCGCGTCGCCAGGGTGGAAGGGGAGGGCGCGCTGGGCGTAGTTCTATCGTGGCCGGACGGCCGGCGCGACCTGGTGGGGTTCCGCAGGCCGGGCCGCACCGGGACTGTCAGACTCGGAGCGATCGAGGCCGACGCCGCGGCGTTCGCGGTAGGGACCGCGCCAGGGGGCCTGGAGCGCGCGGTCACCTGGCCTTGACGCTGACTGTTCGGGCAGGGTGGCTACTCGGGCAGGGGCGGTTCCCTGCGAGGGCGAAGCCAATGCTACTCATGAGTGACGCGCTGCGATTTGTGGCTTTGATCGTATTCCTGGTGGCTCTGGTTGCCACGGTGCGCCAGCACGCGGCCATGCTTGGCGTCCACGGTCCGGGCGGGTTCTTCGCCCACCTGGGCGCTGCCGGCTGGCTGATCCTGGCCATTGCCTCCGGGGTGACGGCGTTCCGTCCGGGCTCTTGGGTCTTGGGAGCCAGCACCGCGGCGGTCGGCGTGCTGTGCATACTCATCGGCGTCTTGCTGAGGGCTCCGGGCCGTGTCTGAGCGCGGCGGCGAGAAGCTGATCGCGATAAACCGCCAGGCCCGGCACGAATACCACATCGAGGAGTCGGTCGAGGCCGGCCTGGTGCTTACCGGTACCGAGGTCAAGTCGCTGCGCACCGGCCGGGTCTCGCTGGGTGAAGCGTATGCACGCGTGGATCGCGGAGAGGTGTGGCTGCACCACCTGCACATCCCACCCTACGATGCCGGCAACATCTTCAACCACGACCCACTGCGGCCGCGCAAGCTGTTGCTCCACCAGAGCGAGATCAGGCGCCTGGCAGGCAAGGCCGCGCAGAAGGGCTACACGCTCGTGCCGCTGCGCCTGTACTTCCAACGGGGCAGGGCCAAGGTCGAGGTGGCGCTGGCGCGCGGGAAGAAGCTCTACGACAAGCGCGAAGCGATCGGGCAGAGAGAGGCACAGCGCCAGGCGCAGCGCGCGGTGAAGCAGATGGTCGGGCCGCGCGGCCGCGGGAAGAGGGGAGGGGACGAATGACACGGACCCCGGGCGAGGAACCCCTGGTCGGCATCATCATGGGCAGCACATCCGACCGGCCAGTTCTTGATGCGGCGGCCGAGATCCTGACCGAACTGGAGGTCCCGCACGAGGTCAGAATCGTGTCCGCGCACCGGACGCCCGACTGGATGTTCGAGTACGCGGCCGGGGCCGAACGTCGCGGCATCAAGGTGATCATCGCCGGCGCCGGCGGGGCCGCGCACCTGCCTGGCATGACCGCGGCCAAGACCGTGCTGCCGGTAATCGGCGTGCCCGTGCCCAGCGAACACCTGCACGGGCTCGACTCGCTGCTCTCGATAGTGCAGATGCCAGCCGGCGTGCCGGTGGGCACCATGGCAATCGGCCGAGCGGGCGCCGCCAACGCCGCGCTGCTGGCCGCGCGCATTCTTGGTCTCAGCGACGAGGCGATCCGCGAGCGGCTGCGGCGGCGGCAGGAGGCGGCGGCCGCGGCGGTGCGGGAAGCGGATCGCGGGTGAGCGCCGGTCCGGGCGCCCCGCACGCCACCCCGCTGTTGCCGGGCGCCACGATTGGGGTCGTCGGCGGCGGGCAGCTCGGCCGCATGCTTGCGCTGGATGCCCGGCGGATGGGCTACGGCGTGGCCGTTCTTGATCCATCACCGGCCGCTCCGGCCGCGGCCCTGGCCGATGTGCACGTTCAGGGTCGGTTTGACGACGCCGGGGCGGTCGAGGATCTGGCTGCGCACTCTGACGTGGTGACGTTCGAGCTCGAGCACGTGCCGCTGGCCTGCGCGCTGGCCGCGGAGGCGCTGCGGCCGGTCCGGCCTTCGAGCCGGGTCCTGGCTGCCTGCCAGCACCGCGTCCAGGAAAAGCAGTTCCTGCGCGAGCACGGGTTTCCGACTGCCCCGTGGCGCCAGGCCGGCTCCGCCGAGGAGATGGAGGAGGCGGTGCGCGACCTCGGGCTGCCGTGCGTGGTCAAGATACCGTTCTTCGGATACGACGGCCGCGGACAGGTGCGCGTCGCGTCGCGCGACGATCTTCCCAAAGCCGCCGCGTTGGGGTTCGATCGTGGGGCGCTCGTCGTGGAGCGGTACATCCCCTTCGCGTGCGAGGTCGCGGTCGTTGTCGCTCGCGGGCTGGACGGCGGGCGGCGCGTTTACCCTGTGGTGCGCACGGTGCACGACGACGGAATCCTGGTGGAAGTGACGGCGCCGGCGCAGGTCCCGGCAGCGGTCGCCGACCGCGCGGCCGGTATCGCCGAGTCCATTGCCACGGCGCTCGATCTGGTCGGCGTCCTGGCTGTTGAGATGTTCGTGATGGACCGCGGCGAGGTG